>JAQGHK010000282.1 GCA_028288875.1 Phycisphaerales bacterium
CTCGTCGTGACGAGCGGCATCACAGGATCCGCATTGGATGCCGCCCGTACCACGAACGCGGCCGCCGGCGCGGCGGTCGGGTCCGTGTCGTATCTCATCTGGTTTATTGGCCTGATCGTTAGTGCGATCGGCGCGGGTTCGACGGCGATCATCGCGCGGGCGTTTGGCGCGAATCATCGTCGATTGGCGAACAAGGTCTGCGGGCAATCGGTGCTGGCGGCGGCCGCGCTCGGCACGGCGACGGCGATCGTGCTGTATCTCGCGGCGGGGCCGATCACCGTGCTCATCGGCCTGCATGGGCACTCGGCGGAACTGTTTGCGCAGTACCTGAGAATCCTCGTCATCGGCGTGCCGTTCGCGGTCGTGATGTTCACGGCCAACGCCTGCCTGCGCGGCAGCGGCGACACGCTCGCGCCGGCGGCGGCGATGATTGTCGTCGATGTCGTGAACGTCATCTTCAGCGTCGGCCTGACGTACGGCGCATTCGGCCTGCCGGCGATGGGATTCGTCGGCATCGCCTACGGCACGACGCTGGCATACCTCGCCGGCGGATCGCTCCAGATCATCGTGCTGCTGAGCGGCCGGCGTCGGTTGCGGCTGTTCCTGCACCGCTTGCGGCCGGACTGGCTGACGATGAAACGCGTCTTCCGCATCGGACTGCCGAGCGGGGCGGAAGGATTGATGTGGTGGGTGGCGAACTTCGCCGTCATCGCCACGGTGAATCGCCTGGGTGACAACGCGGCCGCGGCGCACAGTCTGGCGGTGCGCGTCGAATCGTTCTCGTACATGAGCGGCATGGCCGTCGGCACGGCGGTGGCGACGCTCGTCGGCCATAGCCTGGGTGCCGGCCATCCCCGCCGGGCGAAGCGCGTGGCGCTGGTCGGCTACGCGGCCGGCGGCGGAATTATGGCGTTTGCCGGGCTGCTGTTCGTTGTTTTCAGTCACTGGTGGGCCGGCCTGTTCACGGCCGATCCGGCGGTGCAGGCACTCACAGCCCAGTGCCTTTTCCTGACCGGCTTCATCCAATGCGGAATGGCCGCCTCGATCATCTTCGGCTCCGCCTTACGCGGCGCGGGCGATACGGTGGCGGCCATGCTCGGCAGTTTGGGCAGCGTGGTGATCATCCGCTGTATCGGCGTCACCATCGCCGGGCGGATGGGGGCGAGTCTTCGGCAGATTTGGATGCTGCTTTGCCTCGAATTGATGTGCCGGGGCCTCCTACTATTCGGACGATTCGCGACCGGCCGGTGGACGACCGCTCGCGTGTGAAGAGGTCGTTTAAGATCGGATCGTCAGCATGACCCTGATGAAGAAAATACTAATCGCCGCTGGCTCGACGGCCGCGGCGGCGGGGTCTGGATGGTTCACCTATCTGCTGGTCAAACGCGCGCCGAAGCGACAGGCATTTCGCGCGGCGACCGGCTGGCAGCCGGCCTATGCTTCGCCGAGCACCAGGATGACGACCCCGACGCCCAACTCACCGTCAGCGTCCGACACGCCACGGGCGGCCGATGGCAAGGTCGCGATCAAGCCGGCCGATCCGAAGCCTAAACCCGGATTGATCGGCGCAGTGAAAGAAGTGTTCTCTGAGTTTTCCAGCGACGACGTGATGACGCAGGCCGCCGCGCTGGCGTTCTATTCCGGCTTGGCATTCCCGCCGCTGCTCACGATTACCGTGTGGGCAATGCGGATATTTAGCGGAGACGCGGCGAAGGATGAAGTCGCCAAAGCGCTTGGAAAAGTCCTTGGCCCGGCGGCGGCGGAGCCGATGAAGCAGCTTCTGGAAGCCAACGCCGAGAAGGCCCACGCGAGCATGACGGTGGCCGGCATCATCAGCATCGTGCTTGTGGCCTTCTCGGCCAGCGGGGTGTTTGGGCAGGTGCAGTCTGCACTCAACGCCGTGTGGCACGTTGAGCCTAAGCCGTCCAGCGGGATCATGGGTTTTCTGCGCAAACGCATCCTGTCGATGGGCATGCTGGCGAGCATTCTGTTCCTGCTGATGACCTCGCTGATTGTCAGTGCGGCGCTGGCCATCTTCATTAAAATCGTCGGCGGGACCGTGGGCAGCATCATTGGGTTGATCGTGGACCCGATCGCATCGATTGCGCTGTTCACGGTGCTGTTTGCGGCGATGTTTCGATTCGTCCCGGACGCCAAGATCAGATGGCGGCCGGTCTGGATCGGTGCGCTGATTTCGGCCGTGCTTTTTACGATCGGCAAAGTCGGTCTCGGCATTTATCTTGGCAGAACCGACTACGCCAGCAGCTACAGCGCGGCGGCCGGGTCATTCGTGGCGCTGCTGGTATGGGTCTACTATTCGTCGGTCATTATGCTGATCGGCGCCGAGGCGACTGAGGTGACGGCCCGGCGGCTCGGCCATGGTTTGCAACCCGATAAACACGCCGTGCGCGTGGTGAAAACGACAGAGCCGGCCTGATGAACCTGAAGCACGTTGACTTCGATGCCCTGTTCCGCCGCGTGGCCGACAAGAAGGTCGAAGACGCGATGGCCGAAGGGAAGTTCGACAACCTGCCCGGCAAGGGCGAACCGATCGAAATCGACGAAGGGCCGACCGACGAAAACGCCCGCGCCCTCTGGTGGGCGCTGCGGCTGATGAAGCAGAACGACTTCATTCCCGACGAAGTGCGATGGCGCAAGGCCGTCGACAAGATGAAGGCTGATCTCTATCGCGCGACCGATCCGGCCGCGGCGCGGAAGCTGGCGGAGCAGATCAATCTCCTGGTGCACAAGTTGAACACGCTCGGCACGAACGCCATATCGAGCGCCGTCACGGGCGTCGATGTCGTGGCCGAGGTGGCCAAGCGCCAGTCGGCCCCTGAGCGATAATCCCCACGGCCGTTCGCGAAATCGGTCCGCATCGCTTCCAATTCTCATAAACCACCCGGGAGGCAGCGTGATTGAATTGGCGATCGTTGGATGCGGCGGCCACGCCAACTGGCATGCCGGCTTAATCAAAGGAATGCCCGACGTGACGGTGTCCGCTCTGGTGGATATCGACCGCACTCATGCGGAGGCCTATCGCACGAAGTATTTCCCGGACGCGACGATCTATGAAGACTTCAACGCTTTCCTCAAGCAGCGGCCGAAATCGATCACGGGCGTGTTGATCGCCACGCCGCACACGCTTCATTATTCGCAGTGCAAGGCGGCGCTCACCGCCGGCTTGCACGTGCTGTGCGAAAAACCGATGGTCACCGCCAGCGCCCACGCATACGACTTGTGGAAAACCGTGCAGCAGACCGGCCGGCAGTTGTCGATCGCATTTCAGGCGCCGCACTCCGCGGAATTTCAATACCTTCGTTCGATGCGCGCCGCCGGCACGCTCGGCACGCCGCAGATTATTCAGGGCTGGCTCGCACAAGGTTGGTTAAAAGCCAGCGCGGGCACGTGGCGGCAGGATCCGGCGCTGTCGGGCGGCGGACAGATGTATGACAGCGGGGCGCACGTGCTGAACGCCATGATGTGGCTGATGGACGAGCCCGTCGTTGAGGTGACTTGCTTGTATGACCGCGTCGGCTCGGCGGTCGATATCAACGGCGTGGCGATCCTGAGGTTTTTGAGCGGGGCGCTCGGCAGCGTGGCGATCGGCGGCAACTCGCCGGGGTGGAACGTGCGGATCAGTTTGCAGACCGATCGGCTTCAAGTCGTGACCGGCCCGCACGGCGGCTTTCTGGAAATCAGCGGCCAGCGCTATCCGCACGTGCCGACGAGCGACGTGCCGGCGGCATTCACGCCGATCGGTAATTTTGTCCGCACTCTCGCCGGGCAAGAGACGCTGCAATCGCCCGTGCGTTACGGCGTGTTGCTGAGTGCGCTGATGGATGCGCTTTATGAGAGCGCCGCGCAGCAGCGGCCGGTGAAGGTGGAACCGGTGCCGGAGAAACTGCCGTGATGCGCTAGGCGGGGTCGTAACCGCTGTCGCCCCAAGGATGGCAACGGGCGATTCGTTTGGCCGCCTTCCATCCGCCTCTGAATGCGCCATATTGCTGGATGGCGTCGATCGCATACTGGCTGCAGGTCGGATGAAACCGGCACTGCCCGCCGAGCCATCGGCCGAGCGTCAGGCGGTAGCCGTAGACGCCGGCGATCATCAGCCGTTGGCTGATGCTGAGGCGGGATTGTCGCGCGGTTTCAGGCATCGCATCATCAAATGGCTAAGTGATTTCTGGTACTCGGCGAGCGTCAGCGGCTCATGCCGTTTGACGAGAATCACCACGTCATGCGGCGACGGCCAATCGTGCTGCATCATCCGGAAAGCTTCTCGCAGCTTGCGCTTGATCGTGTTGCGGCGAACGGCGTTGCCGACGGGTCGGCCGATGCTGATGCCGAGGCGGCTGGTCGGTGCATCACACGGCGCGACGCACATAGCAATCGGCCCGGCCCACTTGCGCACGCCGCGATCGAGGATCACCTTAAACGTGCCGCGGCCGTGAAGCCGCTGCGATTTGTCGAACCGGTACGCCCTGGTTCCCTCTCCCGGTATTGCCGGGAGAGGGTTAGGGTGAGGGCCGTCGACGA
>JAQGHK010000316.1 GCA_028288875.1 Phycisphaerales bacterium
GCTGCGACGCCTGCGTCGCCTCACCGCGAACGATGAGGTCTTGCGGTAAGGCGACGCAGGCGTCGCAGCTACGGATGATTTATGCCGTAATCGCCGCGGCTTCGCGGGCCTTGCGGGCTTCGCGGAAGCTCTTGATGCAGAAGAACAACGCCACCGCGCAGAGCACGGCCATCGCGCCGGAGGCGGCCTGGGCGACGGGGTTCGCATCGGCCTTCGTGAGCGTCATCGCCAGGCGGCCAGCGCCGGCCAGGAAGCCCAGGAGCGCCAGCATGGCTAGGCCGTGCATCAGGTGTTTGCGGAGGTTCGGCTGGGCGAGTGACAGGATGCCCAGCACGATGAAGATCGAGCCAAGGAACGAGGGGATCAACGCCGTCTTTGCGACGACGCCATGGCTGAACGCGTGGGCGAAGCCGGCCATGCCGACCATTTCCAGTAATGCGCCGATGACAATCGCAACTTTAGGCATATTCATGGTGCGACCGTTGTAGCAGACTCGGCCGGCTGGGGCACGGTGGCCACGGCGGCGTGGCTATCGGCCGCGGGACGCTTGGCGAACGGATTGAACACAAACGCCGCCGCCGCCACCATGCACACGAAGCCGGCCGCATGGTTCCAGCGAAGATGCTCTTTGAGAAAGAACACGCTGAAGCCCGCAAACACGATCAGCGTGATAATTTCCTGAATGATCTTCAGCTGCGCCGTTTCAAATCCATAGATGCGTTCACCGATGCGATTGGCCGGCACCGCCAGGCAGTATTCGAACAGCGCAATGCCCCAGCTGAATAGCACGATTTGCCAGAGCGGGTGCGACGTGCCGGGGAAGAACTTCAGGTGGCCGTACCACGCGAAGGTCATGAAAACGTTGGAGAGAATCAGGAGTGCGATCGTCCACATCGGTCATTCTCCTTCGCTCTGCCATTGCTTGAGCAGCCGGTGCTGTGTCAGGTCGAACTGCAGCGGCGTGATGGTCGTCCAGCCGTCGCGCAGGAACGCGACATCGGTATCAGAATCGGTATCGCCAAGTTTGAAGACGCTGCTGTTCCAGAAATACGGCCGGCCGCGCGGGTCGAGGCGTTTTTCGTAGGTGTCGACCCAGGGCCGGGTGCATTGGCGGCAATACTTCAGGCCGCGCGAGCGTTCGTTCGGCTGCAGCGCGGGCAGATTGATGCTAACGACTTCGCCGGCGGGCAGGCCGCGGTCGAGCAGATCGCGGATGGCCACCATCGTGCCGCGGGCGGCGGCGGCGTAATCATCCGGCACGCCGCGCTTGAGCAGCAGCGAGGTGGCAATGGACGGCAAACCGAGGAAGGCCGCCTCAATCGCCGCCGCCACCGTGCCGCTATAGACGACATTGATGCCGACGTTCGCCCCGCTGTTGATCCCGCTGACGACCAGATCGGGCTTGCGCGGCAGCAGTTGATTGACGGCCAACTTGACACAATCCGCCGGCCGCCCGTCGACGGCCGTACCGACCACGCCCTCGGCCATCGTCACCTGGCTGGTCAGCAGTGGTGTGCTGAGCGTGATGCCGTGGCCGGTAGCGCTCTGCACCGTTTCCGGGGCCACCACGTGCACCTCACCGAGTTCGGTGAGCGCGTGATACATCGCAAGGATGCCGGGGGCGGAAATGCCGTCGTCGTTGGTCAGGAGGATAAGCACGGGGCGATTGTGGATGGTTAAATGTCCAATGTCGAATCACGCCGTTGTGGCATTTCGACCTCCGCCTTGGACCGACCTACAATCCCCACATGTTCCGCCTCACCCGAAACCAGAGTCGTGAAGTCGATCGCCTGGCGATCGAGGAATACGGCATGCTCGGCCTGGTGCTGATGGAAAACGCCGCCCGCAGCGTCGCCGACGCGGTGGACGCGCTGCGCGTAGCCAAGCAACTGACGCACGATTGCGTCGTGCTCTGCGGCAAAGGCAATAACGGCGGCGACGGCCTGGCCGCCGCACGGCACCTGAGCATCCGCGGCTACCACGTCACCATCGTGCTGTGCGACCCGCAGGAGGCATTCAAGGGCGACGCGCTGGCCAACTACAAGGTCGCTAAGGCCATGAAGCTGCCGATCGTCCCCGTAACCGACTACGCCGCTTGGGAAACCGAGCCCTTCTGCGGCATCGTCGTCGATGCCATCTACGGCACCGGCTACCGTCCCCCGCCGAAGCTGGATCTAGGCGACCTCCGCCGCCGCGTAAAAACCCAGATGGCCGGCGTGGTGGCGGTCGATCTGCCGAGCGGATTCGACGCCGACACGGGCGAGTGCGACGCCGACAACGTCTTCACCGCCGACGTGACGGTGACCTTCGGCACCGAAAAGGCCGGCTTCGCGGACATCGCCACGGCAAAGCAGACCGGCCGGATCGTCGTTGCGGATCTCGGTGTGCCAAGGGCGGTGCTGGAAAAAGCGGCCGCATCGCCGGCTTAGGGGCTGGCCGATTCGCTCCACTCGCCGACTCGCCTCGTCTCTCGTACAATCTTCACTCTTTTCAAAAGGACTGAGATGCTTGCCGGTGCGATGACTGCCCTGATTACGCCCTTCCGCGATGGCCGTCTTGATGACGCGCGCCTGAAACAGCAGGTCGAGCGGCAGATCAAGGGCGGCGTCAGCGGCGTCGTCCCCGTCGGCACCACCGGCGAATCGCCGACGGTCTCCGTCGAAGAGCACGGCCGGGTGATCGAGCAGACGGTGAAGATCGCCGCCGGGCGGGTGAAGGTCATCGCCGGCACGGGCGCGAACGCCACCAGCGAGGCCATCGAACTGCACCGCCACGCCAAGAGTGTCGGCGCCGATGCGTGTTTGTCGGTCAATCCTTACTACAATAAGCCCAGCCAGGAAGGCCTGTTCCGGCACTTCATGACGCTGAGCGATGCCGTCGATCTGCCGATCGTGCTCTACAATATCCCCGGCCGCACGGGCATCACGATGAGCGCCGCCACCGTCGCCCGTCTGCACAAGAGCGGCAATTTCGTCGCCATCAAAGAAGCCACCGGCAGCCTCGATCTGGCCAGCGAGATTCGCACCATGTGCGACATCACCATCCTCAGCGGCGACGATTCGCTCACGCTGCCGCTGATGAGCGTCGGCGCGACGGGCGTGATCAGCGTGCTGTCGAACCTGCTGCCGGAGGTGGTGAGCGACATGGTCGCCCGCTTCCGCAAGGCCGACATCGTCGGGGCTGAGGCGCTGCATCGGAAGTATTTTCAGCTGACGCGCAGTTTGTTCTTCGACGGCAACCCGGCCGGCATCAAATGCGCGATGCAACTGGCCGGCTTAGATACCGGCGAGATGCGGCTGCCGATCGTGGAAGTCAGCGAAGGCACGCGAACGACCATCGCCGGCCATCTGAAAACGCTGGGCATCATCCAATGACACGCCTCTGCGTGCCCATCCTGGTTCGCGACCACGATCAAGCCGTCGCCGATGCCGCGCGGGCGGCCGAACTCGGGGCCGATCTGGTCGAACTGCGCATCGATCGCATGACCGACGCCGGCGAAGTTGCGAAACTGGTGAAGGCCGTCCGCGTGCCGACGATCGCCACCTGCCGCGCGGCCGAGGAAGGCGGCGAATCAAAGCTGAGCGATGTCGAGCGCCTGTCGCTGGAACTGGCGGCGGCCGAGGCGGGCGCGAGCTATCTCGACATCGAATGGGCCACCGTAAAGGCCAATAGCTGGGCCGGCCCGCAGCAGCCACGCGACCGGCGGGCCGGGTGGATTTACTCGGCCCACGATTTCGAGACCCGTCCCGCCAAGCTCACGCAGCTGGTGGCCGATCTGGCCGAGGCGCCGTGCGACGTGGCCAAGCTCGTCTGGCGAGCCCGCACGGTGCGCGACAACCTGGAAGCCTTCGAAATCCTGCTCGACCGCACCAAGCCGAGCATCGCGCTTTGCATGGGCGAGGCCGGCGTGATCTCGCGGCTGCTGGCCAAGAAATTCGGCGCGTTTCTGACGTTCGCCGTGCTGGACGAAGCGGCCGTCACCGCGCCCGGCCAGCCAACGGTGCAGGCGATCAAATCGACCTATCGCTGGGACGCGCAGACTGCGGAAACGAAAGTCTACGGCGTCGTCGGTTCGCCCGTCGGCCACTCCATGTCGCCGGCGATTCACAATGCCAGTTTCGACAAGATCGGTTTCGACGGCGTTTACGTGCCCTTTCTCGGCGAGGCCAGTTACGAGTCGTTCAAAGCATTCATGGAGACGTTCGTCGCATTTGATGCGCTACACCTCAGCGGCCTGAGCGTGACGATCCCGCACAAAGAGAACGCGCTGCGCTATCTGAAGGAAAAAGGCGCACTGATCGACCCGCTGGCCGAGCGGATCGGGGCGATCAACACGATCGTCATCGACCGCGAACACGGCAATGCGCTCAGCGGCTTCAGCAGCGACCACGCCGCAATCCTCGACAGCATCACGGCCGCCCTGAACATCGAGCGCGACGCCTTGGCGGGCTATCGCGTGGCGGTCTTAGGTGCCGGCGGCACCGGTCGCACCGCCGTGGCGGCGCTGGCCGAGTGTGGCGCGACGGTCGTCGTCTACAACCGCACATTCGAGCGGGCCGAGGCGTTGGCCGCCGAGTTCAACGGCAAGCGAGGCAAAGTCGTGGCGGCGAAGATCGAAAAGCTGTGCGATTCGTGCTGTCACATTTTCATCAATACGACCAGCGTCGGCATGACGCCGAAGGTGGATGCGTCGCCGATCGATGGCACGGGTCTTCAGTTCGACGCGACGCAGCTGGTGTTTGATACGATTTACACTCCGCAGGAAACAAAGCTGCTGGCCGCCGCGAAGGCCGCCGGGGCGAAGACGATCGGCGGCGCCGAAATGTTCGTCCGCCAGGCGGCAGCGCAGTTTGAAGCGTGGACAGGGCAGCCGGCGCCACGCGAGCTGATGCGTCAGGTACTCGACGCGCGTTTAGCTTTGTAGGGGCG
>JAQGHK010000320.1 GCA_028288875.1 Phycisphaerales bacterium
AAACGCGGCGAACGCCCACACGCGTACGTCGGCCTCATCGCCGCCCGCGCCGGTGTAGGGGATCAGGCCGGACAGATCAGTCCGCAGCCAGTTTTTTGGCCGGTCGAGATTCGCCGGCCATTGCCGCAGGGCGCTTTCGCTGATCAGACCAGGGGCGACGGTGTTCAGCCGGCCGGTGGCGGTGGGGTCGATCAATTCAGCATTATTGTCGCCGGCCAATTGCACCTCGGCCGGTTCCAGCGGCACGCGAACGCGAACGCGCGGGTGCGCCCGCAGCACCCGCGACGCCTCAGCCGACAGCAGCAGCCGTTCCGTCACGTTGGCCCGGCCCGGCGAATCCTTGGCCAGAATCACGGGCGACACGCGCAGCCAATCCCGCTGATCAAAATGCCCCGCGGCGGCCGTGTAATACTGCAACTGCAGCTCGCCACGCACGTTGCTGAGATAATCGATGCGCGGCAAGGCCCAGAAACCCAGCGGCACGCGGTCGGGGAATGCCTGCCCGCTGAGCCATGGACCGACGAGCGCGTCGTAATCGGTCCAATCCACGGCAACGGGCCGATTCACCGGCCATTTCACGACCGGCTGCAGTCGCGGAATGTGAACCTGAACGCGGTTCTCCTGAGCGAGCGCGACGAGGCCATCCAGCGTGGCGACGGCGGCGGCGCTGTCGGGGTCCGTGCGGCTAAGCAGTTGCGGCCGAACGGCTTCGAATCGCTCCGGCCAGAGCCGACGCAGCCGCTCCCACGGTAGATCGGCGACCATGTTTAGATGCCGATCGTCCGGCAGCACAAAATCAGCGACGTCCAAGCCAACAGGCAGCGTGGCCTTGGGCTCTGGAGCCTTATCGTCGGATCGCTTTTCGCCCGCCGCATCGGACTGCCAGGCAAAGCCGCCGTCGTAATGACCGGGCGCGGCTTCGATGCTCACGCGAATGTCGGCCCAGAGCAGCACGTCAGTATCAACGGCGGTAGCGGCGGGATCAGTCGGCCGCTCAGGATCGCGCAGTTTTGTTAAATCGATCAGGCCAGTGGAGCTATCGATCGGCAGCAGGGCGCGCGGCAGTGACTCGGCCGCCACCGATTGCCCGGTCTGGCGGACGTAGCCGGCGCGGTTCACGTCCAGCGGCATCGGCAGCACCTGGTACATCCGCACCGGGCGCGATTTCAGCGCTTGGCCGTTCTGCGACCATTTCGGCAGCACGAGTTTGCCGCGCTGCCCTGCGGCCGGCGTGCGGACCCGCAGGACGACGTTGACCCATTCGCTCCGTCCGGCCGACAGCGCCACCGGCGAAGGTAGGGCCGTCACCGCGGACGAAAGTTCCACCGCAGACAGGAGTTCCGGCCGATCGATCGCCGGCAGCGGTGGGGCGACCGGCGCGTTCGCGCCTTCAGCCGCCGCAGCGGGCGGGGCCGTCACCGGCGACGGCGTCCCCAGCATGCCGCAGCCGGCAAGGGCCGTCATCCAGCCCGCGACAGCGACTCGGCCAAGGATTCGACGCGAAATTTGGGAGCGGATTCGGCTCATGGTGGGTACGGCTGGCGAGGATAACGACCCGGACAACAACTACCGCAATCTAAACGCTGCATAAACACTAAGCAGCCCAAAGGGCAATGCCTTGACTCAAGGCGACCCAAATCGGTCCCTTCATCATACCGGCCCGATTTCTGAGTGAATATCCGGGCTGTAACGATTTTGCCGGCAAAATCCGATTCGGCACGGGCTTTGATATAGGGTTATCCGTCGTCGACAACGGACGACGTAAAAACTGAATATTCGCGAGCAGCGAACGATCCTCGTTTCCTCCTCCGCCAGGCCGCACGGTACAGAACCCTCCACCGTGCGGCCTTTTTTTTGCGCTGGACTCGGGGCCTTCCAGCCGGCCTCAGCGAAATCCCTGGCTTATCACGACTGCATAAGTAAGCACCGCAAGCAGCCAATACCCAACGGCCACCCCCATCGAGTGACGCAATCGCAAGTAGCGATGCAAGGCCCACCCAAAGCGGAACGCCAGTGGCAGGAACACTATTCCCGGCGTCACGACTGCGACGATCATCAGTTCATTGACTTCGGTGATCGGACGCAAGTAAAAGCTGGGCGAGCTACCGAAACCGTAGCTCGAACTCATCCGCAGGCAGAACATCAAGGCCAGCATCACCACCGAAATGGGCAGCACGTCGCCAACATACGTATTGATTCGTGATAGATGAATTGGCCGCGCCCCGGCCATACGCATTGAGGTGCTCAAGATCTTCCAATAGAGCGAGCTTCCGATGGTGACGAGGAGAACCAACACGGCCATGCCCAGTTCGTATCGGATCATCACCCGCTCTTGATCACCGAATTCACGAAACCAGTTGCCCGACCATTCCCACCAGCGTTCGAGAAAGCTCAAAAAACTCGGTCTGGGTGGCGGAACGTAGTATGTAATCGATGTTGAGCCTGGCGATCCGTAGCTGGCGCGTTTAATGCACATGCGCACGTACTCGTTCAGAAAAAAGACCAACTCAATCAAGATCGGGCTAAACAGGATGGATATACCGGCGAGAGCGCCCGTAACAAATCGATAAGTCGAAAGGCGATCGCGGTTCGCATCAGAATATGCGTGAATCTCCCGCCAGAACGGAAATAGCCAAAAGCTTTTCCAACGCGTCTGCAGGTGCGATTTGAACGTCCCCGCATGTTCATAAAACCAGAGCTTTTTCCGCCGGGCCTGCTCGGCCAACTCGGCCCACTCGAACGCGTAGCCGCATTCCGGGCAACGCGGCTCCGGGAGGGCACGCAGGGAATAGTCGCACACCGGGCAGTGCAGATCCTCGGCCTCGGCCGGGTCGATCGCGGTCATTTTTCCCCCTCACACCAGCACGCCGATGACGCACGCGCCGATGCACGACGCGATCGCGCCGCCGATCATCGCAATGAAGCCCAAGCGGCTCAGTTCATGCCGGCGTTCCGGGGCCAGCACGCTGATGCCGCCGATCTGGATGCCGACGCTGGCGATGTTCGCGAAGCCGCATAGCGCGTACGTCGCCAGCAGGCCCGAGCGCGGGGCGAGGAAGGCGTTGTCGGCCGCGTAAAGTTGGCTCATCTGCTGGTAGGCAACGAACTCATTCAGCACCGTTTTGATGCCCAGCAGCGAGCCGACTTTCATGCAGTCTTGCCAGGGAATGCCGCACAGCCAGGCGATCGGGGCGCAGACGTAGCCGAGGACGCTTTGGAGCGTGACGCCGGGGAGATGAATGAGATTGAACGCGCCGCCAAGGATGAAATTGATCAGTGAGACCAGGGCCGTGAAGGCCAGCAGCATCGCGCCGACGTTGATCGCCAGGGTCAGGCCTTCACTGGTGCCGCGCGTGGCGGCGTCGATGAGGTTGGCATCGATCTGTTCGACGTCGTGCTTCAGCGTATCGGCCGTCGCGGGCGTCTCGGTTTCGGGCAGGATCAGCTTGCTGACGACCAGAGTGGCTGGAGCCGACACGAAGCACGCCGCCGCCAGATGGCCGCCAACATTCTGGACGTAATCCCGCAGGAAATCCGTATAAACGACGAGCACGCCGCTAGCGATATTGGCGAACCCGCCGACCATGATGGCCATCAGTTCCGACCGCGTGGCGGTGGCGAGGAACGGCCGGATAATCAGCGGCGCTTCGGTCTGGCCGACGAAGATATTGGCCGCCGTGCTGAGCGTTTCCGCGCCCGAGGTGCCCATCGTCCGCCGCATCACCCATGCCAGGCCGTTCACCACCCAGCCGAGGACGTGCAGGCGATACAGAATCGCCGTCAGCATCGAGATGAAGATGATCGTCGGCAGCACAATGAACGCGACGACCGCGCCGGTGTTGGCCATGCCTAAATTGTGCCCGCTGCCGTCAGTGACAGGCGCGCCGCCGTAGGTGGCGAGGTTGCCGAACACCAGCTTGGCGCCGTCCAGCGTGAAGGCCAGCAGGTGATCGATCGCGGCCTGCACGTTCGCCAGCACGTCCGGCGTAAACAGCACGATCGCCCCGAACACAAAGGCCAGGGCGATGCCCCAGCTGACGACACGCCACTGAATCACCTTCGCCCCGGAATAGCTCCGGCCGATGAGGTGGGTGATGAACAGGAAGACGACTAAGCCGAGCAGGGCGTGGCCACGTTCGAGCAGCGTCCCCGACGCAACAGCCGGGGCGGAGGCAAGGATCATGGGGCGCGAGCTTAACGCGTGGCCGGGCCTATACCTAGAAGATTTTGCCGGCGCGTCGTCGTGCCTATCGCGGCGTACTTGGCGAGGGGACTGGAATGGCTGCGAGCTTGCCGTCGAGAAACGCCTGCAGGAACGACGCCGCCGCGACAGCGTCGAGCGCGTGTTTCTTGTCCTTCCGCGTCATCTTCGCCCCGGCCCGCTTGTTGGCGATCAGGGTCTGCTCGGCATCAAAGCTGCTCAGTCGTTCATCGACGAAGACGATCTCCACGGCCCCGATTTTCGGCCGAAGCTTGTCGGCCCAGGTGACAACGCCGCGGGCCATCGGCCCAATCGAATCGTCCATGTTGATCGGCAGCCCGAGCACCACGCGGCGGACGTCTTCCTTGGCCACTAAAGCGGCCACCGGATCGATCGCCTGATCCTGCCCGTTCACGAACAGCACTTCCAACGGCGTGGCCCACTGCCCGCCCTCATCGCTCATTGCGAGGCCGACGCGCTTGGTGCCGAGATCAATGCCGAGGGTTCGCATGGAAAAGGCCAAAGGCCTATTAGAGATACTTCTCGCCGTACTTCTCTTTCACTTTCGCGACGAGTTCTTTCACCCGCTGCGATTCGCTCTTCGGGCAGACCATC
The DNA here is from genome assembly GCA_028288875.1 of Phycisphaerales bacterium. Classification (GTDB taxonomy): domain Bacteria; phylum Planctomycetota; class Phycisphaerae; order Tepidisphaerales; family Tepidisphaeraceae; genus RYN-431. The sequence goes on from JAQGHK010000320.1 coordinate 4,817, forward strand.
GTCACCTCTTTCGTGTGGATGATGATCATGTCGCTCACGCCGATGCAGGTGACCAGGTGTTCCGGGTCGCGGCTGACGATGATGTTGCCGTCACTGTCCAGCACGGTCATCGTTTCGGCGTCCACGCTGTTTTCCTGGTTGTCGACGTCCAACGTCTCGGCCAAGGCGGGGTAGCTGCCGACGTCGAGCCAGTTCACCGGCATTTCGACGACGCTGACGACCTTGCGCTGGCTGGCCGGCTCCATCACGGCGTAGTCGATGCTGATCTTCGGCAGCCGCGGATAAACCTCGGCCACCACCTTCTGCTGATCGGCCGTGCCCCAGGCGTCGCCGATCTTTTTCAGGCCCTGGTAGCTCTGCGGCAGGTCGGCGGCGAGCTGTTCCAGCACCGTGTCGGCGCGCCACACGAACATGCCGCTGTTCCAGTAGAACCGGCCGCTTTCCACGTAGCGGTCGGCCGTCGGTTTATCCGGCTTTTCTTTGAACGCCAGCACCTGATACGCGCCGGTGGCGTCCAGCGGTTCGCCACGCTGGATGTAACCCAGGCCGGTGTGGCCGTGCGTGGGGACGATCCCGAAAGTCACCAGCGTCTTTGGGCTGGTGGCGATGACGTCGAACGCCGTCCGCATGCATTTCTGGAAGGTTTCGACCGGCTCGATCACGTGGTCGGCGGTGATGACGGCGAAGACCGCGTCCTTGTCCTTCTTGTGCAGCACGGCGGCGGGGAAGCCGACGGCATTGGCGGTGTCGCGCGGCTCGGGTTCACCCAGCAAATTCTCCGGCGGCAATTGCGGGAGATTATCCAGCACCACCTGCCGATGCGCCTCGGCCGTGCAGACGAAGATCCGCTCGGCCGGGATGATGCCGAGCAGGCGTTCGAAGGAGAGCTGAAGAAGGCTTTTGCCCTTCTTGACGGGGAGGAGTTGCTTCGGAAATTTCTGCCGCGACAGGGGCCACAACCTGGTCCCGAGCCCGCCCGCCATGATCACGCCGTATTCCATGTCAGCGCGAGTATACTCGGGGATTTGAAAGCGGGCGATGCGAAGGCCCCGGGTTTAAGCGCTAAACTTTGGGACGATGCCCGTCCTCTGGATCTTCGAAGATCAACTCTCGCCGGACTTGTCGACGCTTCCTGAATCGCCGGATGCGCCGGTGATGATGATCGAATCCGCCCGCGCGTTCGGGATGTTTCCGTATCACCCGAAGCGGCTGACGTTCCTCATCAGCGCGATGCGACATTTCGCCGCCGAGCTGGAAGCGGCGGGGCGGACGGTTCACTATTTCCACCTAAAGCCCGCCAAATACCGCGACAGCCTGTCGGCCGTGCGCGACGTCGTGAAGAAAACGGGCTGCTCCGAATTTTGGATCGTCGAGCCCAGCGAATATCACACCCGCGCCTGGCTCGACACGCTGCCGAAGCAGCTCGGCATCACGATCCGGTATTTTCCCAACACGCTGTTCCTGACCGACCGGGCCGAGTTCCGCACCTGGGCCCGCGGCGTGAAATCGCCGGTGATGGAAATCTTCTACCGAAAAATGCGCGACAAGCACGGCATCCTGATGGACGGGCCCGATCCGGAAGGCGGCAGGTGGAACCTCGACAAGGAAAATCGAAAGCCGCTGAAAAAAGCGATCAAAATCCCACCGCATAAATCCTTCGCGCCCGATGAGATTACGAAAGAAGTGATGGCCGAGGTCACGCGCCGCTTCGGTGGCAACTACGGCAGCGTTGACGGCTTCGACATGCCCGTCACCCGCAAGCAGGCCAAGGCCGCGCTCAAAGATTTTCTCGACCACCGCCTGCCGAAGTTCGGCGATTATGAGGACGCGATGGTCACCGGCGAGCCGTTCCTGTTTCACTCGTTCCTGTCCGCCACGATCAACGCCGGACTGCTCGCGCCGCTGAAGGTGGTGAAAGCCGCCGAGAAGCGCTATCGCGATGGCCACGCGCCACTGAACAGTGTCGAAGGCTTCTGCCGGCAGATCCTTGGCTGGCGCGAGTACGTCTACGGCATCTATTGGGCGTTCATGCCCGGCTATCGCGAGCGCAACACCCGCCACAGCAGCAGGGCACTGCCGCAGTTCTTCTGGACGGGCGACACGAAGATGAACTGCCTGCACCAAAGCATCGGCAGCGTGGTGGAGCACGGCTACAGCCATCACATCCAGCGGCTGATGATCATCTGCAATTTCGCAACGCTCGCCGGCCTCACCCCGCAGGCGGTGAACGACTGGTTCCTCAGCATGTACGTCGATAGCCACGACTGGGTCGTCACGCCCAACGTCATCGGCATGGCCATGAACGCCGACGGCGGCACCATGGCCACCAAACCGTACGTCAGCAGTGCGGCCTACGTGAATCGTATGTCGGATTATTGCAAAAACTGCCACTACAACCACAAAGCCCGCACCGGCGACGACGCCTGCCCGTTTAATTACCTCTACTGGACCTTCCTCGAGCGCTTCCGTGCGATGTTCAAAGGGAACATTCGTATGAAAATGATCCTGGCGAATCTCGACAAGATCGACCCGGATGAAATGAAGCAGATGATGCAGGAGCGAAAACGCTTCATCGAAGCGCTGAAGTGAGCATTGATCCTCACCACGCGTACGTAATGTAGCTGCGACGCCTGCGTCGCCTCCCCGCAAGGCTCCAAATCTGGCGTTAAGGCGACGCAGGCGTCGCAGCTACAAATTGGCGATGCGTTTGTCGCGTGCCTTTGGCACTTTTCAGGAGTAAAAGGGCGACGGAATCCCAATGCCCATCACCCGCCTAGCCCCCTCTCCGACCGGCGCGCTCCACCTCGGGAACGCCCGCACCTTCCTCGCCACCTGGGCCCTCGCCCGCCAGCGCGGCTGGAAGATCCTGCTGCGCATCGAAGACCTCGACGGCCCGCGCATCAAGCCCGAGGCCGCCCAGCAAGCCATCGACGACCTCCAATGGCTCGGCCTTGATTGGGACGATGGCCCGACGTATCAAACCCCGCGCCTCGCCCGCTATCGCGAAGTGCTCAACAAGCTCATCGAAATCGGCCACGCCTATCCCTGCGTCTGCACGCGCAAAGAAATCGAACAGGCCGCCAGTGCACCGCATGCCGAGGACGGCGCGGCCGTCTACCCCGGCACCTGCCGCGGCCGCTTCAAAACCGCCGATGAAGCGGAGCAGGCATCCGGCCGTCCGCCCGCGTGGCGGTTCGCCTTGCCGGACATGACCTTCGAATTCCGCGACGACTTCGCCGGCGTCCGCTCGTTCGATCTCGCTAAACAAATCGGCGACTTCACCATCGCCAAACCCGACGGCACGCCGGCCTACCAGCTCGCCGTCGTCGTCGACGACCACGACGCCGCCGTCACCCACGTCGTCCGCGGTGACGATCTGCTCGACAGCGTCCCGCGCCAGGCCATGCTCTATCACGCGCTGGGTTGGGACGACGCGCTACCGAACTACATCCACCTCCCACTCGTCCTAGGCCCCGACGGCCGACGCTTGGCCAAGCGACACGGCGATACCAGAATCAGCACCTACCGCGCCACCGGCGTGTCGGCCGATCGAACCCGCGGATTGCTCGGCGAATGGCTGGGGCTCGGCCAATATCAATCGCTGACGCCGCAGGAAATCCTGAACCGCTTCGATCTCGCAAACATCCCAAAAGCTGCGGTCTTATCCCCTCTCCCGGTATGGCCGGGAGAGGGA
>JAQGHK010000328.1 GCA_028288875.1 Phycisphaerales bacterium
GAACGTGTTCAACGGCCAATCGCTTGCCGCGAATGATAGGCTTGCCGCCAAAAATGGAGGCGTTAGACGTAATCCGGCGGAGTAAGTCGGCGGTCGCCATGCAATTGATTTTACCAGACCGGTCCGAGAAATGCGGCCATAAAGTAGAACCGCCCGGGCCTTTTCAGGACCGGGCGGCTCGACGTTCTCGATTAGCTTCGGCTTGTGTTACCGGGCCGATTGCTCGTAGTAACCGGTGAAGTACAGGAACCGGTTCTGGTTCAGGATCGGCACGTTCAACTGGATGGCTTGGCCGAGCAGTTCGTCGAAGTCGGCGACTTCTTTTTTCTTCTTTTCGACTTCGAACTGAATTTCCGGACGGTCCAGTTCTTCCTGGGTGTAGGTCGGGATTTCTGGCAGCTTGCCGATGACCAGGAAGTCGGTGTCGGCCGTCAGCTTGTCGACCACCTTGCCGCCCCAGCGGGTGACGAGGCGCTTGATCACGTCCGTGTCGGCCGGGTTGGTCTGGCCGTTGCGGTCGAGGTCGAAGTTGCCGTAGACCATCAGGTTGTATTTGACGTTGCGATCGAACACGAGGTTCACGCAGGCGTCGCCTTCAACGACCGTTTCGCCGGGGGTCTGGCGGACGATGCGGCACTCGCTGCTGCCGGGGCTGACGCGAAGGATTTCGATGCTGGCCTTGCCCTTGGGCAGGGATTCATCATTGGTCGGTTCGCCGGACTTGGGGATGCCTTGGATGCGGTCGTAGATTTCGAAGCTCATGCCCGCCGACACGCCGTCGCCGGTGCCGAGGTCGATGTACAGGATGCCTTCGCCGCCAACCCGCATAACGTGGGCGTCGGCCTGGCGGACGATCTGATCGACCGGCTGGCGGATCGCGCCCAGCTTGTTGTTCAGGGCCTTGATCTGGTCTTCCAGCTTCTTGGCCTTGGTGGCGGCTTCTTGGCCTTGAGCGGTCAGGGTGTTGACGGTTTCCTGGGCGGCGGCGTTCTGGGCGTCCATCTGGGCCTGCATGGACTTGATGTCGTCATCCTTCGTGCTGCGATAGGTCGACGCGCCGGTGTCGGCGGCCTGAGCGGCGGCAGTCGCCTTGGCGATGTCGGCGTCCTTGGCGGCCATCTGGGCGGCGAACGCGGCGTTCACGGCGGCCAGCTTCTTGGTCAGGTCGGCTTGGGCGTCCGTGATCTGCTTGATCTGGTTGCCGCGGCTGGTGACTTCATCGGCCAAGGCGTTAACCGCCGAGACCAGGCTGTCGCCGGCGACTTTCACGCCTTCCAGCTTCTTCACCTTCGCCAGGGCCGCATCGGCCTCGGTGGTGGCGGCGGATTCGCTGGCGCTGGGGGCGATCTTGCGGGCCAAGTTGTCCCGCTGCGCCAGGGCGACGTTCAGCAGGTTGCCGGTGTAGACCGTCGGATTGGCCTGCTTGGCGGCGGCCAGTCCGTTGACGACCTCGCCGTTCAGGTCTGGTTCAGAGATGACCTTGTCGAACGCGGACGTCTTGGTCTGCAGTTCCAGCTGGGCCTTGTTGGCCGCCACGCTGGAAAAGATCGCCAGGACGGTGGCCACGACGAACAAAATGGAGCTGACGACGGTCCACGTCACCAGGGCCGCACGAGATCCGCTTTGGGTTTGGATGGGGGGCGGCATATACAACGACCTCCGAGGACTACTCGCTGGACTACTTTGCGACAGAATGACCCGGAAAATCAGGGCCGATTCGTTTTAAAACCGCCGAAGCTGCCTCCGCTGATGCAGGCTCCGACCAAGGCAGCGCTCGCCGCCCGGCATCGGGCAATGTACCGGCGCGCGGGCAACGTGGTCAAGAAATCCCTTGCGCAGTATGAGTGAACTGCAGGTTATCGGTCACTCGGCGGCGGACGGCTTTGATGCACAGGCTGCTAATCACCACCGTAATGACAAAACCCAGCATCGGAGAATATTGCGGAACTTGGCCGTATTGGGCGGTAACGGAAGCGGCAACAACGTAGGCTACGATGTCCAAGATTAGTGCCAGCGTCGCAAAATTCCGCGACCAGCGAGTTCTGATGGCCAAACCCAAGCCACCGACGAGATCGAAGAGCGCAAAACTCGCGAAAATGAGCCAGATCCCTATCACATGCCAGTCCGTTGTGGGAGCGGAAGCCATCAGTCCAAAACCCTTTACGAGCGCCACGATCCGCAGCGCGCTGCTCGCGAGCAATATGGCAGCAGTCAACTTCACGCCGATCGAACGCGGCGGTAGCAGATCGGTTGGCGTCGCTTGATCAGGCACTGAGCCTCCCCGCCTTGAGCACGATCTTTTTGAGCCCTTCGCTCCGGCACGCCAGCAGCAATTGCTCCTGTAGCCCGTTGAGCAGGGCCTGTTTCAGCATGAACAGGTGCGGCCCGCCTTCGACGATCACGCCCAGACTGCCCTTGGCGTACGTCATCAGCTCGCTGCGCTCCTGCAACGCCGGCGGCACCAGCTGCAGCCACGCCTCGCCGATCCGGCCGAACTTCTTGTGCCGTTTCTCCAGCACCTTGAAGCAACTCAGCACGTCGCCGCCGATCTTCACCGAAGCGGGATGCACCGTGCGCTTCCACTTGGACTGACGAGCAAGATCGGCTTCGGCTGACATGTTTTTGTAGGTTGGCGACGCCCACCGTTTCAAAACATGTGGGCAGTGCCCACCCTACGCAACTATTTGCCCAAATCCTTTTTGACGTCAGCGGCCATCACACCCACTTTTTTGACGCTCGCGCGGAGCTGATCGGGGGTGACGCCAAAGTGTTTTGTCCAGTATTCCAACTCGTACGATTCGTGAACGTTGATCCGGGTCGCATCTGCCGGACCGCGCTTGGTTTTATCGTCTGCCATTTCCTGACTCCTTTGCAAAAGAAGACTATCGTTACTGCAGATTCACCGGCATAATCACGTACGTGAAATTCGCTCCGCCCTTCAGCAAACCCGGGCGATTCGCGGCCAGCAGTTCGAAGCTGATTTCGTCGCTGTTCACGACCTTCAACGCGTCGGTGAAGAAGTTCGGATTGAACCCGATCTCCAGATCCGCGCCTTCGAACTTGCAGGCGAAGTTGATCGTCGCTTCGCCGGCGTCGGGGCTCTTGCTGCTCAGCGTCAGCCCCTTGCCGGTGAAGGCCATGCGTACGCCCTTGCTGTCCTGCGTGGTCAGCAAGGCGCTGCGGCGGACGGCGCTCAGCAGGTCGGCCGTGCCGGCGGTCATTTTTCGGTCGCATTCTTTCGGCACGACGTCTTCGTACGGCGGGAATTGGCCTTCGATGAGGTTGCTGGTCAGCGTTGCTTCCGTGGTGTGGAAGATGATCTGGTTCTCGGTCATCTTGACCTGAATCACTTCGTCCGGGTCGCTGATGAGCTTGTCGACCAAGCTCAGCGTTTTGGCGGGCACGATGGTCTGCGGGCCGTCCTGAACTTTGTCCCCATTCATCAGATCGCCTTTCGCCAGGGCGAGCCGACGGCCGTCCGTGGCGACGAGGATGAGGCGCTTGCCCTTCACGGTCGTCAGCACGCCGTTGAACGCGTAGCGCGTGGCTTCCTTGGCGGCGGCGAACAGCGTCTGGCCGATGAGCTGCTTGAGCACTTTGCCCTGCACTTCAAAATCGGCCGTGCCTTCGAAGTCCGGCACGGGGGGAAATTCGGCGGGGTTCTGCGTGTAGATTTTGAAATGGCTGTCCGCGCCCTTGATGCTCATCTGCTCGCCGGTGAGTTCCAGGCTGAGCGTGTCATCGATGCTTTCGCGGACGATGTCGCGCAGCTTGTCGGCGGGCACCAGGGTTTCGCCCGGTTCTTCGATCTGCACGCTGGTGTCGGAATAGCGGATGGCCACTTCCAGATCGGTCGCGGAAATCGTCAGCCGATCCTCGGCGGCGGTCAGCTTCACGCACTGCAGCACGGGCTTGGGCGTCCGGGAAGAAGAAACAGTTCCGGCGATAGACAACGCCTCGAGCAGTGCCCCCCGATTGCAGATCACTTTCATGCGACTTCCCTTCCAAGCTTCAGCCGTCCGTTCGACGACCCGATTCAATGCCCATCCACGGCGTCCCGTGTGGATAGGTCATGGTATCACTAGAATCTATCTGTAAGAAATCTTGAATTAGTAGTCTTAGTAGTAATGGTGCGCCATTTGGGGATAACTCGGCTGCGAGCGAGCTTTCGCCATATGGGATAAGGACTTAGGTGCGAGATTACCGGACCGTGCGCGGGGATAACCTGTTTCGGCTGCTGACGCGCCACTGACGGCTGGGAGAGGGTGGGCGACAGGCAGGGTGCGCCATCGCGGGTGGGGTGACGCCGGGCGCCTACGGGCGCGACAGAGCGCGTCGGACCATCCAAGCATTGTCCACGGACTATCCCAAGCGCCTGTCGAAAGGCGAAAGGACCGTCTCTTTTAGTATCGGCGAGGGGCGTGGAAAACTTGAATGGCGAACGAGGAATCGCTGCGGCGGGGAGCTCGATCACGGGAATGTGCGCGGAGGCCCGCACGTAAGTCATTTTTTTCCGTCCAATCTTGCTCCGTATATTTGTAAACGCGCAGCGCCAATTAAGTGCAGGGCCGGCCGGAGGAAGGGCCGAAAAAAGAGATGCGCCGGCCGTACGGAGCTTGCCCAGACCGCCATGAGACTTACGACCGTCGCTTGCGTCTTCGCCTTGCACCGCCAAGGCGATGCCGCAAGCGACGCTCCGACCCCATTGGCGATTCCACCGGACGATCGCGCGGACGCAACCACCTGTAGGCATTGATTGCAGAGGTTGTTCGTGACGCTCAATCATGCCAATCGACCGCCGGACCGTTCGAAAATTGCGAAGGTCGCAAAGACCCTAATCGCGAACCGCGACACAGCGGCCGCTGTCATCCCTTGTACAGTTCTGCGCGCGGAAAGTCGGCGATAAAACAGACGATTTTAAAGATTTTGAGTTCGCCCGCTAAACGGGCCAGCGCGATCGCCCTACGTCCCGCGCCGCTTCGCCCCGCGGACCGGCGGGGCCGTCAGCGGATCATCCGGCCAGCTATGCCGCGGATAATCCGCCCGCAGATCTTTCCGCACCTGCAAATACGTGTTCTTCCAAAAGCTGGCCAAGTCCTGCGTGATCTGCACCGGGCGATAGTTCGGCCCCAGCAGGTGCAGCAGCACGCCCACTCGCCCGCCGGCGACGCGCGGCGTTTCGATCAGCCCGAAGACCTCCTGCAAACGCACGGCCAGCACGGGCGGTTGGGCGGGGTCGGCGTTGTAGGTCAGCTTGATCTGACTGCCGGTCGGCACTGTCAGCGATTCCGGGGCCAGCTGATCCAGCAGCCGGTCCATCGGGTAGATCAGCCGATTGCGGATCGCCTCAAAGAGCCCGGCCCGCACCTGCTCGCGCGATTGTTTGTTCTGGGCAGCTTCTTCCAGAAGGGCGATGTCGGGCGTCGCGGCGATCGCCGGCCAATCATGGTCGGGGGCGTGGCGCGCGGCGAAGCGGATGCGATGGATCAGGCCGCTGAGCCGTTCGTCACCTTCAATCATCGCCGGCAGCTCGCCCGCCAGCGCCTCGGCCAAGAGCTTGCCCGCCTCGGCTTTGGGGACGTTGGTTTCGGTCTCCTGCCGCAGGGCGAGGTCGAGATAACGCGTTTCGGAAACGGCAATCACCCGCCCGCGATCCTCGTCGTACACGGGCATGCGTCGCTTGTGGATAGATTGTGGAAAAAGGGTGTCCAGCCACGCCGGCTCGATCCGGCTGGCGATGCGGACGACGGCCTCACGATTGCGCGTGCGATCGTCCTGCCGCGGATCGACGGCGATGAAATACTCCCCCTCATGGACGGCCGATTCGTTATCGAGGCGGATGCCCACGCCGCCGACCATGACGGCCGCCTTCGGATCGCCCGCGCGGCGCCGGCAGACGCGATCGGGGTAGGCGAGCAGCACGAGCTGCTGAAGTATCGTTTCGGGATCCTTCGCGCCGACTTTGGTTCCTGCTGAACTCTGCCCGCGCGGCGCATTTCGTAATAACTGATCGCGCACCCGCGCCACTTGCTGCGCTTGAAGCGCATCGACATTCTCCCCGGCCGCGCCACGGCGGAAGCGGGCGCGCTCGGCGGCTTCCAACAGATGCAGCCGCACTTCGACATCGCTGGCCGCCATCATCGCGGCCGAACCGATCGCGTTGCGATCCTGCCATTCGCGCCGGACAAAATCCTTCTCGCTGAGCAGCGCCGCCACCGTCGCTCCAAGCTGCGGCTGTCCAAGATCGGCCGCGGCAATCAGCAGGCGCGCCAAGCGCGGATGCACCGGCATCACCTGCATCCGCTTGCCGAGCGCCGTGAGCTTGCCGGCGTCATCCAGCGCGCCCAAGCGTTTCAACAATTGCTCCGCCGCCGCCAGCGCCTCGGCCGGCGGCGCTTCGTACCAGCCGAACGCATTCGGATCGGCCTGGCCCCAGGCGTGAAGGTCGAGCAATGTCGGTGCGAGATCGACGCGCGCGATCTCCGCCGCATCAAACGCGTTCATCTGCTGCTGCTCGGCCGCCGTCCAAAGCCGAATGCATTTGCCGGCCGCCGTTCGTCCCGCACGGCCCGCGCGCTGCGCCGCCGACGCCTGGCTGATACGCCCAAGGTTCAGCGCATCAAGTCCGCGCTGCGGATCGAACGAGGCTTGGCGGGCCAACCCGGAATCGATCACGAGACAAACGCCATCGATCGTCAGCGACGTCTCCGCGATGTTTGTCGCCAGCACGATTTTCGGAACCGAAGACGGCGCGACCGCCAGCCGCTGCTGATCAAACGGCAATGACCCGTGCAGCGGCCGAACGACCGCGCCCTGCTCCGCAGCGAATGACGAAAGCGCCTGCTGACACCGATCAATCTCGGCCGCCCCGGGCAGGAACACCAGCGTGTCCCCCGGCCCGTTTACGGCTGAATTTTCAGCGTTTTTCCACTGCTCCCGGACCACCCGCGCGACAGCCTCGTCCAGATACGCTCCGCCGAGCGACTTGTAAGAAATCTCCACCGGAAACGTCCGCCCCGGCACGCGGATGATCGGGCAATCGCCCAAAAACTTCGCCACCGGCCCGGCGTCCAGCGTGGCCGACATGACGACCAGCAGCAGGTCGTCGCGCAGCGCCTGTTTCACTTCGTTGAGCAACGCGAGCGCGATATCAGAGTGAATCGAACGCTCGTGAAATTCATCCAGCACCACGCAGCCGATGCCTTCAAGTGAAGGATCATCCAATAACTGCCGCGTGAGAATCGCCTCAGTGACAACGCGCAACCGCGTGCGGGCGGTGATGCGATTTTCAAAACGAACCTGATACCCCACGCGCTCGCCGACGGCCCATCCCTGCTCCTCCCCAATCCGCTCGGCCGACGCCCGCGCGGCGATGCGGCGCGGCTGCAGCATCATCAGATTCGGGTGCGCTTCGCCCAGTAATCCCGCGTTCAAAATGGCCGGTGGCACCCGTGTTGTCTTCCCCGCGCCGGGCTCTGCGACCAGCACAATCGCCCGGTGTTTCCGAAGCGAATCGGTGATCTCGGGCAGGAATGAATCGATCGGCAGCGGCGTCATGAGAAAGTAAATTTAGCCGCAGATGGACGCAGATGAACGCGGATAAAAGAGAAAGCGGCGGAAACGTGCTCTCATTCTGCTTCTTCAAATCTGCGTTCATCCGCGTTCATCTGCGGCTAACTCATATTTATACGCGGCGCAGTTTCGCCATCGCCAGCGCCGCGAGGAACACGACAAACATCACCAGCACGATCGCCGAGCCGGCCGGGACGGCGCGGTAGACTTCGCTGACCAGCAAGCCGCCCCACGCGCCGATCATGGCGACGACGACCGATAGCCCGACCACGATGCTCAGGCGGCGGCTGATCAGGTTCGCGCTCGCGGCCGGCAGGACCAGCAGCGCAGTCACGAGCACACTGCCGACGATGCGGATGCCCGTCACGATCACCAGCGCCAACAGCACCATCAGCGTGTAGTGAATGAATGTCGTCCGAACGCCGCTGGTGCGGGCCAGCAGCGGGTCGACGCAGTAGGCGATCAATTCTTTCCCCAGCAGCACGGCCGTCGCGATCACGGCCAGCGCGACGGCCACCGATGATTTCATGTACGCGCCCGATACGGCCCGCATCTGGCCGAACAGCAGATTGTCAAAGCCGGCGGGCGTGGCGTGATACTTGGCGGTGTAAACGTTTTGCCCGATGAATCCCCAGGCCAGGCTGGCCACGAGGAAAATGCCGATGGCCGTGTCGCTGGTGACGCGACGTCCGCTGGCCAGCCAGCCGATGGCGACGGCCGTGCCGAAGCAGAAGAGCGTGACGAATAAATAAGGCAGGCCCTCGCTGTGCGCAAGCGAGGGGAAGGCGACCATCAGCATCCACGCCGTGCCCGCGCCACCGAAGCCGCTGTGGCTGATCCCTTCGCCCATGAACGCCCAACGCCGCGCGACGACAAAGACGCTGAGAATCGCGCACGACACGGCCATCGCGGCGGTCGCGGTGTAGGCGTTGAAGCTGGAGTCGAGCATCGCGAGCATGGGGAGCGGGATTTAGCCGCAGATAGACGCAGATGGACACAGATCAGAAAAAGGCAATGCGAAGGTCATTCTTATCTTCTTCTGATCCGCGTTCATCTGCGGCTAATAAATCTTCCTGAGTTCGAGTTGGAATCAGGGGCTGATGCGTGTGCGAGCAACACGACACGGCCTTTGCATCGCCGACGCCGACGGCTGGGCCCATGGCGGCAACATCGCAGCCGAACAGGTCGTACACCACGTCGGCGGGCAGGTGCTTGGGCGTGTCGTGATAGTGCAGGTGGACGTTCAGGCACGCCACGCGATCAGAGATGGCGGTGACGGCGCGAAGGTCATGGCTGACGAGCACCAACGTCAGGCCGAGATCGGCTTTGAGGGCTTGAATCAGGTGAACGAAATCGCGCTGGCCGACGCTGTCGACGCCAGTGGTTGGCTCGTCCAGCACCAGCACGCGCGGGCGGGGTGCGAGCGCCCGGGCGATCAGCGCCCGCTGCAGTTGGCCGCCGCTGACATCATGGACGGGCCGATGGGCAATCTTCGTCAGGCCGACGCGGTCGATCAGCTCATCGACGAACGCCAAATCTTCTTTTGAATGCGACCGCAGCATGCCCGTTTTACCCGCGAGGCCGAGCGTGACCAATCGGCGAAGATCCAGTGGAAACGCTGTGGATAACTTCGGCTTCTGTGGCAGATAGCCGATCAAATCGCCCCGCGAAACCGCCTTCCGCGGCGTCAGCCCCGCGATCTCAATCGTTCCCTGCTGCGGCTTCAGCAGGCCTAGTAATAATTGAATGAGCGTCGTCTTCCCGCCGCCGTTGGGGCCGATCAGGCCGAGCGTCGTCCCCGCTTCCACCGGCAACGTGATCCCGCATAGCGCCGGCTCCCGGCCGTAGCTGAATTCGAGGTTCTGAATGTCGATGAGCGCGGGCATTCGTCGGCATTCTAGCCGAAATGCAAGTGACTGTCATTTCGGTCGACAAAACGACAAGCGTTACATGCGAATCAAACTCGCCGCGAGCGCAGTCGCCGTAGCGTCAGGCCAGCAAAAACCAATGACGTGGCGGCCACTGTCGGCTCGGGTACTTGGACCAGCCAACTACCAAAATTGCCAACGTTTCCGTTTTCTGAATATCCGCCATTTTGAAGGATAGCTGTGCCAGAAGTGCCACTCGAAGACAGCATTGATCCGCGACGATAGCCCGTCGAATACATGTCGCCATTGATGCCAAAGGTTGCATCTCCGAGCAAATTGCCGTTTGCGGGCTGAGTGATTCCAACTAGGTTTTGAAGGGCCCGAATAAGCACGCCCTCTGAGCCTCCCCTGAAGTCCGTCGGCGTAATGCCCGCATCCGTCCATAACTGAAGCACTTCGGCCTCGGTTGCATAACGATAGCCGCTGAAATCCCCACCGTTCGAAAAATTGGCTGTAACGTCAAGGTAGGAACGAGACTTCGATTGCGTGACATCCAGCCAGACGCGTCCGGTTGTCGTGTCTCGCGTAGTGATCCCTTGATCGATCAAAGCCGCCTGCGCGGCATTCGCCATCCCAAGGATCGATAAAATGCACACGCTGAAGGTCTGATGTTGCTTGCTCATTCACATTTCCTGCACTGCGCCATGGAATTGATTTCAGATAGCTGGATCATAGCACGACCAAGCTACAAAAAGGGGTACAAAAGGCTGCGGGTCGGCGATGTCGTTCGGCCGCACAAAACAGCTGGTGAAAGGTGGTTGCACGACGCGATTTCGGTTACAATTTCCGCTCGCCTGTCGAAAGGACTCGAAGGCGGTTTGGTCCTGATTTTACCGAAGAAATAACGCATGTCTGACCCCACGACACCGCCCCCTGGGCCCCCCGCAGTGCCGACTCCCGAGCAGCCCGCCGAACGCATTGAAGAATTGAACATCGAGCGGGAGCTGCAGGAGAGCTATCTCACGTACGCCATGAGCACCATCATGGACCGTGCGCTGCCCGACGTGCGCGACGGCCTGAAGCCGTCGCAGCGGCGGATTCTGGTCGCCATGAACGACCTGAACCTCACGCCCGGCCGCAAGCATCTGAAATGCGCCAAGATCGCCGGCAACACCTCCGGCGATTACCACCCGCACGGCGAAGCGATCGTTTATCCGACCCTCGTCCGCATGGCCCAGGACTGGTCGATGCGGCACAAGCTGATCGACGGTCAGGGCAACTTCGGCTCGGCCGACGGCGATAATGCCGCCGCCATGCGTTACACCGAAGCCCGCATGGCCGCCCCCATGGTCGACATGCTGGCCGACCTGAATCTCGATACCGTCGACTTCCAGCCCAACTACGACGAACGCCTGATGGAGCCGACCGTCCTTCCCGGCCGGTTCCCGAACCTGCTCGTCAACGGCAGCAC
>JAQGHK010000378.1 GCA_028288875.1 Phycisphaerales bacterium
GACCTTGGAAGGCGTACCCGCTGAAGATCGGCCGCGCGAAGGCCCGTGTGATCACCGAAAACGGCCGCACGGCGATCGCGCTCGATGGCGCCTCGGCCGGCCCGTTTGAAGGCGAGATTCGCTTCACCTTCTACCCCGGTGGCCGCTTGGTTCGCGCGGCTGCCATTCTTTCGACCCAGCGTGAATCCAGCGCCATCCTCTTCGATACCGGCCTTGTCGCGCAGCCAGAATCGCCGGCCCCGTGGCAGTCGATCGCGTGGACGAACCTGTCGGACAAAGTCGCCCGCATGCCCGCCGGTGAGGTAGCCGGGCAAAATGAACAACAGATCAAAGTCCGCCATCGCACGATTATTGCGGAAGGTGAGAACGGCGGCAGCGTGGCGCTCGTGCCACCGCCGCACCAGTACTTCTATCCGCTGGATTCGGTCGACAATCTCGCCTCAACGTGGGTGGGGCGGAACTATCGCCAGTTGATCGACGGCCCGGCGTTCGGCGTTCGCCAGACCGTGGAAGGGGACAAGCGCTGGGTGCCGTGGATGAACGCACCGCCGGGCACGAAGCAGGACCTCGGCGTCTTCTATCTTCTGAGCGATGGCGACGCGACGGCCGCCACCGCCGATGCGCTGGCCTACACGCACAACGACACGTTCGTTCCGCTCGACGGCTACAAGACGTTCTCCAGCCACTACCACGTCGAACACGCGGTCGATTACCTGAATCAGCAAAAGGCCCAAGCGACGACCGGCATTCCGAAGGGCTTGGAAACGCCGCCGTTCGTGAAGCGTTTCCGCGATGTTGGCTTGAACATCGCGCACTTGGCCGAGTTTCATCTCGGCGACGGCGACATGAAAGTTGCTGATCGCCTCACCCGGCTGAAAACGCTGCACGACGAGTGCGCTCGCCTGTCGGACACCAGCTTTCTGATGGTGCCCGGCGAGGAGCCGAACGTTCACCTCGGCGGCCACTGGCTCAGCTTCTTCGCCAAGCCCGTCTACTGGACGCTCGGCCGTAAAGCGGATCAGCCGTTCGTGGAACAGGACGCGAAGTACGGCACCGTCTACCACGTCGGCAGCCCGGCCGATGTGCTCAAACTCATGGAAACCGAGAACGGGCTGATGTGGACGGCCCACCCGCGCATTAAAGCGTCCACCAATTACCCGGACATCTACAAGGACGAAGCGTTCTTCAAAAGCGATCACTTCCTCGGCGGCGCCTGGAAAGCCATGCCGGCCGACTGCTCGCTGCCGCGGCTTGGAACCCGAGTGCTGGATCTGCTCGATGACATGAACAACTGGGGCGCGCATAAGCAGGCCCCGGGCGAGGTCGATGTGTTCAAGATCGACGCCGACAGTGAGTTGTATGCGCACATGAACGTGAACTACCTGAAGCTGACCGATTTGCCGGCCTTCGCCAACGGCTGGCAACCCGTCCTCGATACCCTGCGCGCCGGCCAGTTCTTCACGACCACCGGCGAAGTGCTGATTCCCACGTTCACGATCGACGGCCAATCCAGCGGCCAGACAATCTCACCGCCGGCCGTGCCGTCACGGCTGCGGGCCAGCCTTCGCTGGACGTTCCCACTCGCCTTCGCGGAACTGGTCAGTGGCGATGGCCAAAAGACGTATCGCCAGCGAATCGATCTCTCCGACACCATCGCTTTCGGAACGCGAGACATCAATGTTGAAGCCGATCTCCGCGGCAAGACCTGGGCCCGCTTTGAAGTCTGGGACATCGCGGCCAACGGCGCATACACGCAGCCGGTGTGGATCAAGTAATGCGACCGCCACCTGAAGTGCCGATGGTCCGAATCCTGCCGATGAGCGATCAGCAGGAGGGCTTCCGCGATCGAACCATCGAGCAGATCCAGGCCAGGTTCTTCCTAAAGCGGCTGCCGCAGCGGAAGGGGCGGTACCGTTATTATTCAAGCGGGCTGAAGGCGGACCCGGGCACGATTGTCCTGTTCCAGTTCAAGGCCCGCGTGATCGCCAGTGCGGTGTTCCTGCGGGATGAAAAGGACGAAAAATCCAGCGGTGACTTCACCGGCACACTCTGCTTTGATCCCGCGTCAGTTCAGGTATTTGACCCATGGGATGCTGATGCCATGCGCCGCGCCTGGCCCGGCTTCCGGTCCTTTGGCCACGTGAAGCAGCGGCTGAATCCCGGAAACTATCCGGCCTTTCTCCGCCGGCTTGAGAATGTTCGAAGCAGTCAGCATATCAATTAGCCCGAACGACTCCGCAGCCCTGTCATTTGGCCCGGTGCTTCACGTACCAGTCGATCGAATCGGCCAGCCCTTCGTCGAAGTGTTTGATGGGCTCATAGCCGAGCACTGATCGGGCGAGTGAGATATCGGCCAGACTGTCGCGCACGTCGCCGGGACGGGCGGGTTCGTGATTGGGCTTTACCTGTTTGCCGAGAAGCTGATTAGCCAGTTCGACAATGCGATTGACCGTCACGCGCCGGCCGCAGCCGATGTTGACGACCTCGCCGGCGAGCTTCGGCGCGTCGGCGGCCAGCATGTTCGCGTGGACGATATTGCTGACGTGGCAGAAGTCGCGGGTTTGTTCGCCGTCGCCGTAGATCGTGGGCGGCTGATCGGTCAGCACACGCGTCACGATGCCGGGCACGGCCGCGCCGTATTGGCTCTTGGGATCCTGGCCCGGACCGAAGACATTGAAGTAGCGCAGGCTGATGTTCTCCATGCCATAGAGAACGGCGAAGGCGGTCATGTAGAGTTCGCCGGTGTATTTGGCGATGCCGTAGGGGCTGAGCGGCAGGCCACGCATGGATTCCACTTTGGGCTGCTCCGGCGCGTCGCCGTAAATGGCGCTCGTGCTGGCGTAGACGACGCGCTTCACACCGGCGTCGCGCGCGGCAATGAGCAGGCGTAGTGTGGCGGTGGCATCCACGGCGTGGTAGTCGGCCGGGCGACTGACGGACTCCGGCACACTCACAAGGGCGGCCTTGTGGAAGATCAATTGCACGCCGGCGCAAGTCTTGGCGACGACCGCCGGATCGCAAACGTCGCCGACGATGCGTTCGATTTTGTCGCCGAGGTCTTCCAACCGTCGCCACGAACCGCTGCCGCGCAAATCATCCAGCACGCGAACGGAATGTCCGCGCCCGACAAGGGCGTGCACGATGTGCGAACCGATGAACCCGGCGCCGCCGGTGACGAGGACTTGCTGGCGATCGGGCATCATTCACTCCAAAACTTATTCCATGGTGGCCGGCGGCCTGCCAAAAACTTCGGCTAGTGCGAGCCACGCCGCGTTTTCGGCTGACTGTACGTTGGATTGCTCCCAAAGCCGCACGCTCACCCGCTCACGCAGGCCGGGCAGAAACAGCGGCGGTAGGGCGTTGCTCAGCGTTTCGCTGACAATTGGATGACGCACCAGCGGACTTGCGACGATCAATCGCTGAGGGCGAATGAAATTGACGGCGTTGGCGATGCCGTTGGCCAGAAGATTGAGCACGCGCTCGGCGGCCCGGCGGTCGCTCTTCGGGTTGGCCAGCACGGCATCCAGTGATCGCGAGGAACGCAAGCCGAAGCGGCTCAGTTGTTCGGTGCTTACGATCCGCTCTAGGCAACCTTGCTGGCCGCAATAGCACGGCGCGGTTTCGACGGCCAAGCGCGTGTGGCCCAGCTCATTCGCGCCGCCGACCACACCGCCGTGCGGCCGGCCGCCGAGGAGCAGCGATGCACCTAACCGGCCATCTTCTACGCCGACGAGCAGCACATCGCCGTCCGTGTTGTCGTTGGTCATCAGCCATTTCAACGACAGGGCATGCATGTCGTTATGCAGAACGACCGGTGTCTCGTCAGCCGCCGCGTAAATCGGGCGAACCGAAACGGATTCGGTCGCCGCGAGCGCGGAACTGAACAGCACCTTCGCTTCACGCGGCAGTGCCAGGCCGGTGATGCTCACGCCGACGGCGAAGACGGTCGGATCAAGAAGGCGCTTGAGCAGGGCGGCGGCCGATGCGATCGGGTTTTGCTTCGTCTTGGAAACGACTGCGACTTCCTCGCCGCGTGGCCGGCCGAGCGCGTTCGCGCGAATGCCACGCACGCCGCCCGGCGCAATCGCGAGGCCGATGAACGTGCGACGGTCCGGATCAACCTCCAGCGGCACCTGCGGCCGCCCGCGTGCATTGGTCGGCGGAACAGCGCCCTCGCGGAGCAGGCCGATGTCGATCAGATTCGTGACGGCGTGGCCGGTGAGCGTGGGGTGCGTTCCGGTGCGTTCGTGCAGGTCGCGCCGACTCAGGCCGGCCTGCCGCCACACCATTGAAGCGAACAATTGCTCGCGCGGATTGATCAGGACGGGCTTGCCGACCTCAGGCGAATTTGAAAGTGGCGCGGTCGTTTTGGCCATCAGCGGATTTTCAACTTGAAATATAATACAATAAATTGTATTAAATACCAGGCAAGTGTATTTGCTGATTACGGGGTCGATAAGGCGGCCTGCGAAAGGGAAGACTGTGAGTGTTCCAACTGAACGTGCTGTGATCCTCGCCCGCGGCCTTGGCACGCGGATGCGGCGGCACGATGCCGATGCGGCCTTGGATGACGATCAGGCGAAAGTGGCTGAAACCGGCGTAAAGGCGTTGATTCGGATCAAGCGGCCGTTCCTGGATTACATCCTGAGCGTGCTGGCCGACGCCGGCGTGCGGCGGGTGTGCCTGGTCATCGGGCCGGAACATCATGAACTGCGGCGCTACTATGGCAGCGAATTGCGGACGGATCGGCTCTCGATCGAGTTGCCGTTCAGGCCGAACCGCTCGGCACGGCCAACGCTGTTGCCGCTGCCGAAGCGTGGGCTGAGGGGCAGCCGTTCCTGATGCTCAATAGCGATAACTATTATCCATTGTCCGCCATCGCGGCCCTGCGGCAGGCGACCG
The DNA here is from genome assembly GCA_028288875.1 of Phycisphaerales bacterium. GTDB lineage: Bacteria > Planctomycetota > Phycisphaerae > Tepidisphaerales > Tepidisphaeraceae > RYN-431. Next base: position 4,903 of record JAQGHK010000378.1, read on the forward strand.
CGCCGGCGGTGGCTCTGTTCGAGCGTGGCGCGATGCTCGAAGGCAGCAACATTCCGGCCGACCGAATTCGGGCGTTCGCCGTTGGGCTGCATGAAGAGGGAAAGCTTGTTCGGGTGATCGAAAAGCCAGGCGATGACGTACTGGCCAAGGCCGGCGGCGTGTTCCTGTCAATGAATCTCTGGCTGTTCGACCGCACCCTGTTCGACGCCTGCCGCGCGATTTCAAAAAGCGCCCGCGGCGAATACGAGATCACGGACGCCGCGCAGTGGTGCATTGATCACGGTTCTACCTTCGCGGCCTGCCTCGTTCACGCGCCCGTGTTAGACCTTTCCAGTCGAAGTGATGTCGGCCCCGTGACACAGCGGTTGGCGGATGTTGAGGTGCAATTGTGAGTACGCTGACGCTCGGAATGTTGGCCGACGGCGGCGCGGCGGCGCGCTGCCTGATCGACGCAGGAATGTCGGCCGACGAAGCCGTGGCCAAGCGAGAACGGTTTGCCCGCGCGGCCGAGGCGTTGATCGCCGCGGGCCACACACCGGAAACGCATGTCGTCGCGGCGTTCGTGCCGGGGCGGATCGAGGTGTTCGGCAAGCATACCGATTACTGCGGCGGCCGCTCGCTGCTCTGCACGGTCGAGCGCGGCATGTGCTTTGTGGCTGTGGGGCGAGAGGGCGACACAGTGCGATTTCTGGCGCTCGATCCGGACGAACAAGCGGTGCTCACGCCAGATGGGACGTCGTCAGTGATCGCCGGGCATTGGTCGAATTACCCGGCAAGCGTGGTTCGCCGGCTGGCCCGTAATTTCCCAGGCCTTCCCTTTGGGGCAGACGTTGCGATGAGCAGTGATCTGCCCAAGGCGTCGGGCCTGAGCAGTTCCAGTGCAATGATCGTCGGCACGTTCCTGGTGCTCGCCCGATTGGCTGGTGTGGAATCGACTGAAACGTATCGTCGCTACCTGCCCGATCGAGAGGCATTGGCCGGCTATCTGGGCACGGTCGAAAACGGCCAGAGCTTCGGCCCACTCGTTGGCCACACCGGCGTCGGCACCTTCGGCGGGAGTCAGGATCACACGGCCATCCTCTGCAGCAAGCCGGGACGGTTGAGCGTTTACTCGTTCCGTCCGGTGCGCTTTCGCAGTGATGTTCGCATGCCGACCGGCGTGCGATTCGTCATCGCCGATTCCGGCGTGGCTGCGGAGAAAACAGGCGACGCGTTGGCCAAATACAATCGCGTATCGACGCGCGTTCGCGATCTGGTTTTCGCGTGGAACGAGGCGGGCGGTCAGGCGGGGTGTTTGAACGATATTATTGATTCCAGCCCCGAGGCGCTCGGCCGATTGCGCGGACTCGTAGAGGGCCGATCGCCCGAAGTGGCGGCCAGCCTGCTCTCGCGGCTGGATCAGTTCCTGATTGAATCGAATAACCTGATCCCCAAGGCCGCGGATGCCTTCGCGAATGCGGATTGGGGAGGCTTGCGATCGATCGCGAACGAAAGTCACGCCGGCGCTGATTCAGGCCTGCTGAACCAAGTACCTCAGACCAACGCCCTGCAGCGTGAGATGCTGAGCCACGGCGCGATCGCCGCCAGTGCGTTCGGGGCCGGTTTTGGCGGCAGCGTCTGGGGCCTCTTCGACAGTGCAGGTCTTGAGCAATGGGCCGCCTCAGAGCCCGCATCGCGATTTGCCTCTTTCGTCACCCGTCCCGGCTGCGCCGCCGTGGAAATTGAGTCGGCTGCATCTATACGCTGACCTAGTTGGTGGAATCAATCGAGAAACACTATGTCTCACCACGCTGTCCCTGCCGAACACATTCCGCTGACGGTTTATACCACGTCCATCAATGCCAGCCGCGCGGTGGCCGCGGAGATCGCCGCGCTCATTCGCGCAAAGGCCGCCACGGGCAGCAAGTGCGTGCTCGGCTTGGCCACAGGCAGCACGCCCGTGGGCGTGTATAACGAACTAATCCGCCTGCACCGCGAAGAAGGGCTGAGCTTCGCGAATGTCGTGACGTTTAATTTGGATGAATATTTCCCGATGCAGCCGGGCGATTTGCAGAGCTATCACCGCTTCATGCACGAACATTTATTCGATCACGTCGACGTGCCGAGCGCGGCCATCCACATTCCAAACGGCACGCTGCCGATCGAGCAGGTTGATGCGTTCTGCCGTGACTACGAGCGGAAGATCGCGGCCGTCGGCGGGCTGGATCTGCAGTTGCTTGGCATCGGCCGTACCGGCCATGTCGGCTTTAACGAGCCGGGTAGTGGGGCGGATAGCCGCACGCGGTTGATCACGCTCGACAAGGTGACTCGCCTCGATGCGGCCAGTGATTTCTTCGGCGAGCAATACGTGCCACGGCGCGCGATCACGATGGGTGTCGGCACGATTCTGTCGGCGAAGAAGCTGATCATGATGGCGTTTGGCGAGGGCAAAGCGCCCATCGTCGCGAAGGCTGTCGAAGGACCGGTCACGGCGGCCGTGGCGGCGAGCTTTCTGCAGCAGCACGCTAATGCCAATGTTCATCTCGACGCGGCCGCTGCCGCCGGGCTGACGCGCTCACGCAGCCCTTGGCTACTGGGTATGGCGACCGAGTGGGACGCCGCCACCGTCCGTCGCGCCGTGATCTGGCTGGCCGAGCGGGTGAACAAGCCGATCCTGAAGCTGACCGATGAAGACTACAACGAGCACGGCTTGCAGGATCTGCTGGCCACGCTGGGTGGCGGGGCGGCGTACGACATCAATCTGGAAGTCTTCCGCGCGCTAACGCGCACCATCACCGGCTGGCCAGGCGGCAAGCCTGAAGGCCGTCGAAAGCCCGGCGATATCCGCCGGCCGGGGGATGATGTGTTCCCCAAGCGCGTGCTGATCTTCAGCCCTCATCCGGATGACGACGTGATCAGCATGGGCGGCACGCTCATCCGGCTGGTCGACCAAGGCCATGAGGTGCATGTGGCGTATCAAACGAGCGGCAACATCGCGGTGTTTGATGCGGATGCGCTTCGTTTCGCCGACTTCGCCGCCGAGTTTAACAAGCTATTCGGCGTCGCCAGCGACGGGGCCGCGAAGCTTGAAAACCACATCGAAGAATTCCTGCGAAATAAAAAGCCCGGCCAGGTGGACAGCCCGGAGATTCAGAAGATTAAAGGCCTGATCCGCCGTGGTGAATGCCGGGCCGCTGGCCGCGATTGCGGCGTACCGGTGGAGCGGCTGCATTTTATGGATCTGCCGTTTTATGAAACCGGCGCCGTGCGGAAAAAACCGCTAGGCCCCGACGACGTTCGGCTGACGGTCGACCTACTGAACAAGATTCGCCCGCATCAGGTGTATGCCGCCGGCGACCTGTCTGATCCGCACGGCACGCATCGTGTCTGCCTGTCCGCGGTGTTCGCGGCGTTTGAGCAGTCGGCTGAATCGGATTGGGCCAAGCAGTGCCAGGTCTGGCTGTATCGCGGCGCCTGGCAGGAGTGGGAGCCGGAGAAGATCGAGATGGCCGTGCCGCTGTCGCCGCAGGAACTGATGCGAAAGCGGTCGGCCGTCTTCAAGCATCAGAGCCAGAAGGACCGCGCCATGTTCCCCGGGGCCGACGCCCGCGAATTCTGGCAGCGCGCCGAAGACCGCAATCGCGACACGGCGAAGACCTACGACAAGCTAGGTCTGGCCGAGTACGAAGCAATCGAAGGCTTCGTGCGATGGTTTCCAGCGTGGCACGGCGCTTAAGACGTTTTTATACAAAGTGACTTAATCGCGGTATTGTTTTGACGGAGGCAGTTCCCGGGCCGTGGAGGGGTCGGGCAAATCGCGATATGCCAATTCCGAATGACCTTCGGCTGATGAATCGGCGTCAAGTCGTCCTGGCCTCGCTGAAGTTCGGCGCGGCGACGCGGTCGACGCTGTCTCGCGCGGCCGGCATTAGTCCAACGACCACGGGCAAGATCATCGAAGAGCTCGTCAGCGACGGCATCCTGCGACCCGCAGCGACGTCGGCCGCGCCGCAAACCGGTCCCGGCCGCCCCGGTTACTACTTCAAGATAAATGACGTCCAGCCGCGATTCCTCGGCGTGCAGTTGGGCCCCAGCCAGACGCGATTAACCGCCATTGCCGTGGCGCCGGTGCTTCGGGATAGCTGGGCTAAGACGTTGCCGACGGAGGCATCACTTCCGGCTTGGGTCGATGCCGTATCGCGGGCTGCGAAGCCGCTTCTGCGACAGGGTCTGTCTGGGCTCCTTGTCAGCGTGCCGGGCGTGCTAGATGAAGCGACCGGTAAGTCCGTGCTGTCGCCAAACGTGCATTGGATGGATGGTCAGGCTGTTGCCGCTGCGCTCGGAGCGGCGATGGGCATTCCGGCCCATCCCGTGCAGGAAATCCAGTGCCTGGCACTCGGTCACCGGGCGGCGAATGCGGAGGCCGACGATTTTCTACTCGTCGATTTTGGTTTCGGCATCGGGTCGGCGGCGATGGTCCGCGGCCAGCTCTTTCACGGGCCGCGGCTGTTCGCCGGCGAGATCGGGCATACGCCGGTTCCGGGGAATAAGACGGTTTGCCCCTGCGGCGGTGTCGGTTGCCTGGAAACCATCGCCGGCCGCCGGCAGTTGTTTGGAGCGGATCACGCCGACAACGATGCCGAGACCCTGTCGGCGGAGGAATTGAAACAACTGCGAAAGCCTTCGAGTGCCGCCCGCGTCCGGTCCGCCCTAGAGGCCGCCGGGTTCACGATCGCCTCGGCCATGAATGCGCTCGGCCTCGATCATGTCGTTGTTACGGGATACGCCGCGGACTTGCCGGCGGAGATCTTCGCCGTTTTACGCCAGAGCATTACCACAGCCGCCACTGCGCCACGCTTTGGCATGATCCAGATTGAAAAGGCCCCACGCCATCGATTGGCAGGGCTGGCCAGCGTGGGGATCGATCGGCTGGTCGTTCCGATTTAATTTGAACCGATTGATTTACTACGCTCTGCGAAATGAATATTCCCACTTTGTTGGTTAATGGAGGAAACCGCCCATGCCGCTCGACTTACCCCCGCAACCGTTTCATCAGCTCGCCCTAACGCCGCCCATGGGCTGGAACAGTTGGGACTGTTACGGCACGGCCGTCACCGAAGCGCACACCAAGGCGAACGCCGACTACATGGCCGCCCACCTGAAGGCGATTGGCTATGAATACATCGTCGTCGACATTCAATGGTACGAGCCCAATGCGAAAGGGCATGACTACGTGAAGGGTGCGTCGCTCACCCTCGATCCGAACGGGCGTCTGCTCCCTGCTGAAAACAAGTTCCCCAGCGCGGGCGGCGGCAGCGGCTTCCGGCCGTTGGCCGATTACGTTCATGCGAAGGGGCTGAAGTTCGGCATTCACCTGATGCGAGGCATCCCGCGTCAGGCCGTGAAAGAAAACAGTCCGATTCTCGGCACGAGCTACGTTGCGTCCGACATTGCTGATACGAAAAGCATCTGCGCCTGGAATCCCGACATGTACGGCGTAGACATGTCCAAGCCGGGCGCGCAGGCGTATTACGACAGCGTCTTCAAGCTCATCGCATCGTGGGGCGTGGACTTTGTGAAGGTGGACGACCTCAGCCGCCCGTACGCCGAGCACCGGCCGGAGATTGAGGCGATCCGGAAAGCCATCGACGCAAGCGGCCGGCCCATGGTGTTGAGCACGAGTCCGGGTGAGACGCCGGTTGCCGAGGCCGAGCATGTCGCTGCGCATGCCAACATGTGGCGCATCAGCGACGACTTCTGGGACCACTGGCCCGCGTTGCTGGCACAGTTCAAACGCTGCGCCGACTGGGCGAAAGTCACCGGTCCCGGGCATTGGCCGGATGCGGACATGCTGCCGGTGGGGGCTGTGCGGATCGGCCAGAAGGGGCCTTGGACGCATTTCACGCAGGACGAGCAATACACGCTGATCACCTTGTGGAGCATGGCCCGATCGCCGCTGATGATCGGTGGCGATCTGCCGAAGAACGATCCGTTTACGCTGGCGTTGCTGACGAATCCGGAAGTGATCGCCGTCGATCAGCACAGCAAAAACGGACGACAGGTGTTTCGGGAGGGGCCGAAGATCATCTGGATGGCGGACGCGCCGCAGGAAGGGGCGAACTACGTCGCCCTGTTCAATACCGGCGATGCCAAGACGGCCGCGATGATGTCGATCGATCTGGCCGCGCTCGGCCTGCCCCGGCGGGTTCGCGTTCGCGACCTCTGGAAGCGGCAGGACCTGAACCCAGCAGAGGGCCAAGTGCAAGCGGCCGTCCCGCCGCACGGCGCCTTGCTCTTGCAACTGACCCGTGATTGATCCGGCGGCGGCGGCGGAACCCAGTCCAATTCCAGATTTTTGTTGTCACCCCAAGGCCGTTGAGTATTCTGGGGTGCTGCCCGGACTGTTGCCGGCATATCTGATTGGCCTTGGGACAAAGACGTACGCATGCTGCTCGAATCGCTGGAACGCCGTGCCCTGTTTGCCGCCGCCTACGGGCAGATTCTGCAAGACATCAATCCGGGAACGGGGTCATCCCTTTCCGCCGGTTCTAATCCCAGCATCGCCTTCAACGGCAAGACCTACTTCGCAGCGACGGGCTACTCCGGTGGCAGCGAGCTTTATGCGACCGATGGCACCGCCGCCGGCACCGGTCGGGTGGCCGATCTGGCATACGGCGACGCCTCCAGCCACCCGCGCGACTTCGTCATCTCCGGCGGCAAGCTCTTTTTCATCGCCGACTGGAGCAGCCAGTACGGCAACCAGGCGCTGCGGGCCAAGTTGTTCGTCAGTGACGGCACGACGGCCGGCACGCATGTCGTGGAATACGACCCGAATACCTTTCCGCAATACGACCTGTACGGCACCATTACCGAGCCAGCCGACGGCCCCACGCTGGTGGCCTACAACGGCAAAGTTGCCTTCGCGGCCCACGGTGCCCATCCGTATTATTATGTCGACAATACGGATACATCGTTGCTCTGGGTCAGCGACGGCACGGTAAGCGGCACCAGCTACAAGTTCGTGAGCGGCGCATCGTCTGCTTCGAGTGTCACGAATATAACGGTCGCGGGCAGCAACCTGTTCTTCGCGATTAAAACGCCGGGCTCGTACGACAGCGTCGGCCGTTATGACGGCTCAGATATTCAGTCGACGATCGTCACCACATTTTACGGCCAGCAGAGTGTCGGCAATTTCATCGCTGTTGGTTCGTCCGTCTATTTCCGCACATCGGGCAGCGGGCCGTACGACAACCTGTTCTACAAGGCGTCGGCATCGGGCTCGATCAGTACGAGCGTCGATCCTTACCTCCGCCTCAGTGAGTGGGCAACTGTGAACGGCCGGCTGTTCGCCAGCGGTACGTATACCTATGACGGCAGCGTCCCCCAGCAAGCCTGGCTCTATGAAATCGTTGACAGCCCGAACGGCCTGCAGGCGTTGCTCCTGGGCAACTCTTCACAGCCCTATGCGTCGCCGACGGATCTGACCGTCATTGATCACTTCATCTATTACGACGCGCCCGACTTCAATAGTGGCCGAAGCATCATCCGGTTTGATCCAGCCAATGACAGCTTCACCTTTGTTGGCTACGGCTTCAGCAGCCTGTCCGGCGCGTCGGCCGACGGCGCGGCCTTCGTCAAAGGCCCGGACGGTGCGGTCTATGTGAACGGCAGCACGTCATACGACGCCGGCCTTTACCGTCTGAGCGCGACGGACTCGTATTTCCAGAGCTACCCCATCAACGTCTAGGCCCGACGCTGGACCTGCGGCCGTCGACCTTCATGGCGGTCGGCAGCGACTGGTACACCGCCGGCACGAGTAGTTCTGAAGGCCGCGAATGGCGGCTGGTGCAGCGGCCGCTGGGTAAGATCGAAGTGCACCTCAGCGAAGCCACGCCCGGCGCGACGACGGCCGCCTACGTGCTGGACACCACGTCCGGCGTCACGCCGTATCTCGATACGAATAATAACGGCGTGCTCGACGTCGGCGAACCCACGGGCGTGTATGACGCCAGCGCCGGCGTGAATTCATTCCTTTTCACCGGCCTGCAGGCGGGGCACTACCCGCTGCGGCTATCTGTCCCAGCGGGCACGCAATTCGTCGCCGGCCCGGGTAACGGAACATTCGACACCAATGTCGAAGACAGACCGAGCTGGATCTACATTCCCTACACGCTGCGCATCCGCAAAACACTGACCGCGTACCTGTTCAACGACACCGACGGCGATAACGTCCGCGACGCCGGCGAAGCCGCCTTGTCCGGCCGCACGGTATTCCTCGATACCGATCAGGACGGCGTCCTCGATGTCGGCGAGACCAGCCTCGTGACCGACGCCAACGGCCTCGCCGCGTTCAACGTCTATGACGGCACGTACCAGGTGCGCCAGATAGTGCCGACCGGCTGGCGCTTCACTCAACAGGCCGCCACGATCGTCAACGTTCGGGCGTATACAAATCTCAGCGTGCCGCTCGGCTCGATACCCGCCACGCCGACCGATCCCGCCAGCGTTTCCATCGAAGCAGAGACCGGCACCTTCGCCGGCGGCACCGCGAAATCATCGGGCAACACCGGCTACACCGGCACAGGCTACGCCGACTTCGGCGGGCAAAATTCATCGGCCGAGTGGTCCGTCACCCGCAATGGCGCGGGCCAAGTGTCGATCGACTTCCGCTATGCCAACGGCGGCACGACGGATCGCCCGCTGATACTTTCGGTCAATGGCACGGTCATCAGCACGCTGGCCTTCGCGCCGACGGGGTCATGGACGACGTGGAAGAGCACGTCGGTCACGGCCGCGCTTGTCGCCGGCACAAACACCATCAAGCTGGTATCCAGCGCGGCCGTTGGTGGCGGGAACGTCGACAGCCTCACCATCAACACCAACGCCACACCGACACCGCCGGCATGGCTGTCCGTTCCGGCCGGGGCGACGTGGTCGCTCGTGGGGAATCTGCTCACCATCAGTGGCGGCGCTGTGATTGTACTGTCCGACGCCGGTGCGAGCGTGGCGGGCTTGAACATCGTTGTGAACTCCGGCGCTCAGATCGTTTTCAACACCACGCAACACCTCGGCACGCTCACGGTGAATGGCACGGCCACCATGGCGGCCGGCGGGCGGCTGCTGCGCGTCGCGGCGCTGGCGCTGAACACCGGCGCATCGCTGGATCTGGCCGACAATGACCTGATTCTCGAATCCACCGCCACGACCTCCGCCGCGGCCCTGCAGCAATGGCTGCTCAGCGGCCGCTCCGGCGGCACGTGGACAGGCGCGGGTTTGCGAAGCAGCTCTGCCGCTACGAATGGCCGCCGGACGTTCGCGCTGGCCCGCGCCGCCGAATACTTCGCCACCGTTGGCGCGGCGGCCGCGTTCCATGGCGAGGCCATCGGCTCGACTGCGGTCGTGCTCAAATACGTGTACGCCGGCGACGCTACGCTCGACGGCAAGGTCGATTTCAACGACTTCCTGAGCCTGCAGAATCATTTCAACGCAGCCAACGCCGGCTTTGTCGGCGGCGATTTTGACTACAGCGGCACGGCCGATTTCAACGACTTCCTCATCCTGCAGAACAACTTCGGCCAGACCACGGCGGGCGTCGTGAACGCCGCTGGGGCGACGGCTTCCCCAGCGACGCCTGCAGCATTGAACACGGCCAGTCTCAGCGGCATCGCCTTCAATGATGCGAACCGGAACGGCAAGTACGACAAAGGCGACTCGCTCGCCGCCGGCAAAACGCTTTGGCTGGATCTGGACGACGACGGAATTAAAGACAGCAACGAACCAAGCGCTGTCACTGACGCCGATGGCAGGTACACGTTCAAAAATCTCTCCGCTGGCACATACCGCGTGCGGCGGCTATTCCCTGCCGGCTACATCGAAAGCACACCTGCGGCCTATATCACTTTGACGGTCGGGCAAGCAGTCGGTGATGTTCGTCTTGGTAGCAAGTAACGGTAAAGCGGGTATTTAAGCGAG
>JAQGHK010000379.1 GCA_028288875.1 Phycisphaerales bacterium
CTCACTCGACAGGGAATTTTTACCACATGCTTCCACCTCGGGGCAACGATGAATTTTTACCCAGTGTGAAAATTTACTAAAGTCCGAAAAAACGCCGGTAAAACAGCCACTTCTGTTTTGAACACACCTGTCGCCGGCATGGAAATCGTTGAAAAGTTGGTGAACGGATTGTGGATAACTTGTCCCAAACCGGTCATTCGTCGGTTTTCGAGACATTGCAATACAAAGTTTCAGCCCCTCGGCGGGCTCGGCGAGCCCAAGATCCAACCGTAAAGATCGCCAGAGCAATGAGAAGGGTCGGCCAAAGGGTCCCGTGGAGGCGAGTGGAGCAAACGCCCAGTACCGGACTGGCCGCCCATGCCCAGGAGTGGAGCGAAGTGGGGGCTGATCCGTACTCCAGTGAGACATAGAACAAAATCGGGCCGCCGAGGGTCAGGAAGGCCAACGCGAGACGGGGCGTCGAGGCGAATGACCAAACGCCGGCCACGGCGAGCCAGACACAAACGACGGCGAACAGTACGGCGGCATCACTTATCGTCTGCCCGGCGAGTTGGCCGGCCAGCACGGTGAAGACAACAGCCGGAGCAGCCGCCAACGATGCCGCCCGGCCGGTCGGCAGAAGGGCACGGGCTAAGAGCGTGCCGAGGACGAGTTGCCCGACCGCCAAGCCCAAATCAGCGGTGGCCTCAACCGGCATCGGATAGGCGCCGCTCAACTTCACTTGGCTGGCATAAAGGGCCACGATGGCCGCCTGGCCGCCCACCCAGATCCACCAGGCAGCGGTTTGGATGCGGGCCGACTCCATCGCTGGACTGTAAACGAAGAACGGCGAATCGCGACCGCGATCCGCGCCGGATTAGCGGCCGACGTCCAGCGAAGCCCGCTGGTTCGGGGCGGTCGTGCTATCAAATCGCAAGTCGATCCAAGGCAGATTCATATCCACTCGGCCGGTCTGCCGGCACGCCTGCTGCAGAACATCCAGCTTCCGATCGACGCGCTGTTCCACGAAAAACGCCCGACTGCTCGGGGCCTGGCCCCAGCGGACCTGCGTGTCGTAGCGCGTGATCAGGTTGATCTGGCTCTCGTTCGCATTCGCCCGGCCGTCGTAATTGCCGACGTCGATGCGGGTGATCTGATCGGCGTAGGCTTTGTCCGACAGCAGGGCGATCAGTTCCAGCCCGGCCCGCAAATCCTTGCCCGGCCATGGCTTGCCGGATTCATCGGGGAAATGGGCGACGCCTTCAATGATCCGGAACGTCGGCTTCCCGCCGGCCAGCAACATCTGGTGGACTTGGGCCGCGTTGAAATGCTCGGGCAGGCGGACGCCTTCAGCGTCGACGTACCAGTACGTGTCCTGCCAGCGAACCATCGCCACCGGCGTGCGGAAATCCGCAGAAATCTCGATCACGTCGCCCGGCCCGTTCTGATACGCCCGGCGAACGGTCTTCACTTCCCGAACCCACGGGCTGGTCGCCAGCGACTTGGCCTGCTGGGCCAGCACATCGCGATCGGTCGCCTGTGAGGCGGTTTTCGGGCGGGCCAGCGAGAGAATCTGCTCTTCAATGGCGGGGTTCATCCAGGCCGGGGCGCCGCCGGCGATGGCGACGGTCGGCGGGGTGTCCGTGTGTTCGATCTTGTCGACGTACCGCTGCGACGCGACGAACCCGCTGACGCTGACGGCCGAGACGAGCGTGGCGTAAAAAACGTTGGTGACCGTCCGCCGGATGCGGGCCTTGGCCTCGGGCGACATCGGGGCACGGGGCTGCCGGGGCTTTTTAGGCGCGGCGACGGCTTTGGCGGGCTTCTTAGCTGGCATGCGGTGGCAGGTTTTTCTGCTATCGCTTTATCGGTCAGACGACCGCTTCAGCAATAGCCGTCCGTGCTAGCGCGAGTTTGGCCAGGCGATCGACCAGCTGCGGGAACGCAAGTCCCGTGCGGGCCGCGGCTTCGGGAAGCAGGCTGACGGGGGTGAAACCAGGCATCGTGTTGATTTCCAGCAGGTACGGTTCGCCGGCTGGCGTGATGCGTAAATCGACCCGGGCGAGGTCGCGGCAACCCAATACTTCGTTGGCCGCGACGGCCAACCGTTCGCACTCAGCGATGACGCTGGCGGGCAGGTTCAGATCGAAGCTGTGGGTCGCGCCGCCCTTGGTGTACTTGGCGGTGTAATCGAAAAAGGCGTGGTCCGTTTCGATGCGAATCGCCGGCAAGGCTTTTCCTTCAAGCAGGCCGATCGTCAGTTCGCTGCCGGGGATGAATTGCTCCATCAGGCACTCGTCATGCTTGGCGATCAGCTCGGCCGCCGCCCGCTTCACATCGTCGGTGGTTTTGCAAACGAAGACATCAATGCTGCTGCCGCTGCGGATGGCTTTGACAATGACGGGAAGGCCGAGTTCGCTGGCGTCGAAGTTGGCGTCTCGAAGCACTCGCCACTCGGGCGTCGGCAGGCCGCGGTCACGCCAAACCTGTTTCGTGGCGACCTTGTCCATGCCGAGGGCGGAGGCGGCCGATCCGCTGCCGACGAATAGCAGGCCACGGGCTTCGAGGATCGCCTGCAGTTCGCCGGATTCGCCGAAATCGCCGTGGAGGACGGGGAAAATCACGTCGGCAGGGTGATCGAGGCCGGAAAGATCGCTCGGCGAGATATCGGAGACGAAAACGTCATGGCCAGCCGCGCGAAGAGCGTCGGCGACGCCAGCGCCGGAGCGAAGCGAAACGTCACGTTCGGCCGAGGGGCCGCCGCAGAGAACGGTGATCTTCATAAATGCCTCTGATCCCCTCGCCCGGTATGGCCGGGAGAGGGTTAGGGTGAGGGCCGGCGACGCAAGAATCGAGTCGGAGAAAACGAGGTTCCCGTTCAATTGCGTTCTGCCGTCCACCGTTCATCGGCCATCAGCTTCAATCGCCGCCACGGCCCTCACCCTAACCCTCTCCCGGCAATACCGGGCGAGGGAACAAGGCGGCCGTCACGGCGCTTTACAGCGGCCACACTTTGACTTCGCTCTCCAGCACCACTTGGTGCTTGGAATACACTTTGTCCT
>JAQGHK010000401.1 GCA_028288875.1 Phycisphaerales bacterium
GCGCGTCGGTTCGCTCTGGTCAGCGCGGTTGCCGGCGGCGGCCTCGGGCACGGCCATCGCGCTGATGGCGGCATGGATGGGTGCCCGGTGGTTCGGCCGCGAGTTCGGCGTGATGGCGGGGCTGGTCACGCTCACGACCTACGAGCTCTATCAATATTCCACACTGGCTGAGGATGACATTTACCTGGGGCTGGTCTGCGTCGCCTGCATGGCGATGTTCGTCCGGCAGCTGTGGCCGCGCGCGGACGGCGCGTTAGCCAAGCCGCGGCCGCTCGCGATCGATCTCATCGCCGGCCGGCCGATGCACACGGTGCTGTTCTTCGTGCTGCTGGGCCTGACCAATCTGGCCAAGGGGCCGCTGGTGGGCGCGGTGCCGATCATCGGCACCGTCGGCGTCTACCTGCTCTGGACGCGCGATACGCGGGCGATGCGCCACTTCGCCTGGCTGTGGGGCTGGGTGATTTTCATCGCGCTCACGCTCGCCTGGCCGCTCTGGGCGATGAAGCATTACCCGGACGTCGTCGACAACTGGCGCTTCGATTACCTCGGCCAATCCGCCACCGGCGACCCGGCCGCGGCGCACGCGTGGGACCACCCGATCTGGTACTACCCCGCGATGATGCCACTGGCCCTGGCGCCGTGGACTTGGGCAACGATCGTCGGCCTGATCGTGGCGGTCCATGCGAGTGTTGGCGGCGGCGTGCGCGAAAAGGGCTCGGTGTATCAGTTCGTCGCCTGCTGGGCGATCGTCGCGCTGCTGGTCCTGTCGCTGCCGGCGCGGAAGCATCATCAATATCTCGTGCCGATCATGGCGCCGTGGGCGATCCTCAGCGCGATCGGGTTGGTCCAGGTCGGCGCCTGGTTGAAAACACGCTGGCCGCGCGTGGGGGCGATGCAGTTGGCAACGTGCGTGGTGGTCGGCGTGATCATCGCGTCGGGCGCGATCCAGATTCGCCTCGCCGGCCGGGATGACCGCACGGCCGCGGAGCTGGATCTGGTGGCGAAAGTGAAAGTCCTTGTTCCACCCGGCGAGCCGGTGCTGATCAATGCAGATCTGGGCTCGCTCGGCTTCTTCCGCGTGCAATACATGGTGCGCCACGACCAGCGATTGCTGCACAATCTCAGCTATCTGCTGGACCCCGCTAATGACCGGCCGCAGTGGTACGTTCTGACCCGCTCCGCCGATCAGGATTATCTCGCGCGCCTCGGCGAAGTGAAACTGCTGGCCGCGGCGAAGGTGTCGCCGAAGGACAAAACCGCCGGCCATAATCTAGCGCTGTTTGAAGTCAAGCCCAAGCCCGGCCTGCGTCGGGTCACACCGCCTGCAAATGTCAGCGTGCTGCAAGCCATGGGCCGAGCGCCCGGGCCCTGGTTGGACCCGGGCGCTACCGCAGGCGAGACACGCGGCCCGGCCGGCGAGGAATGATTGGTTCGCCCGCAATATTGGAAGATGAGAACACTCCGGCGCGGAGCGAGCGGGAACTGGTCGGGCTCCCTACACTGTCGCTTACATGTCGAGTGCCCCCGATCCCTCTCACACTGCCGCGGCCCCGTCCGCCCCGTTGCTGGATGACCTTGCCTTTCTTCGCCGCCTGATGGCCGCCAGTACCGACTGCATCAAGGTGCTGGACCTGGACGCCAACCTGCTGGCGATGAACGAGGGCGGGCAGCGGTCTTTAGAGATTGTGGAGCTAACGCCGCACCTGGGCACTTGCTGGACGGGGTGGTGGACGGGGAAGAACCACGATGCCGCCGCCGCCGCGGTTGAGGCCGCCAAGGCCGGTGGCACGGGGCATTTCATCGCCGGCGCGGACACCTTCGGCGGGACGGCTAAATGGTGGGACGTGACGGTCACCGCCATCCCCGACGCCAGCGGCCGGCCGGAGCGGCTGCTGTCGATCTCGCGCGATATCACGGCGCAACAGGTGGCGTTCGATGTGGCCGCCGAGCGGTCCGACCGGTTGAAATCCATCATTGCGAGCGCGCAGGACTACGCCGTGATCAGCATCGGTCTGGACGGCCGCATTGATGGCTGGAGCACCGGGGCCGCGCATACGTTCGGCTGGACCGAATCCCAGGCGATTGGCCAAGCGTTTGCGATGATCTGGACGCCGGAAGACGCCTCCGTGGGTCTGCCCGAGCGCGAACTGAAGAAGGCCGAAGCCCAGGGAGCAGCCCCCGACAACCGCTGGCACGAACGCATCGACGGCCGGCGGATTTTCGTCGTCGGCAGCACGCGCACCGTGCGCAGCGCCGACGGCCGGCTGCTCGGCTATGTGAAGGTCTGCCGCGATGAGACTGATCGCGAAGCGGCCGGGACTGCGCTGGCGGACGTCCGCCGCCGTCTGGATGCGGCGCTGGCGGGAAGATCGCCACGTGGGTGCTGGAACTCAGCTCCGACCGCATCTTTGCCGACCAGAGCATGCCCGGTTTTTTCAACCTTCCGCCCGATCATGGCCAGGGGCTGCCGGCCGGGGATTACGCCGCCACCATTCACCCGGCCGACAAGCCGGCGGTGATGGCGGCGCTGAAAAATTCCATCGAAACCGGCGAGGACTACGTCGCCGAGTACCGCATCGGCACTTCCGATGCGCCGCGCTGGGCGTATGCCCGCGCCAGGGTGGAGCATGACGCTTCCGGTAAACCGGCCCGCCTGGCTGGCGTCGTCCAAGACGTCACGGACCGCAAGACGGCCGAGCAGAGCCTGAGCATCACGCAGGACCGCTATCGCAACCTGTTTGACAGCATCGACCAGGGCTTCTGCGTGCTGAAGCTGAAATTCGATGATGCCGGGCGGGGCAACGACTATTACTACGAAGAGGTCAACCCCGCGTTCGAACGGCAAACCGGGCTGAAGAACGCGGCCGGCCTCTGGATGCGCCAAATCGTGCCCGACCTGGAACCGTATTGGCCGGAACTGTATGGCCGCGTGCTGCAGACGGGCGAGCCGGTGCGCGCTGAAAACGAAGTCGCGTCGCTGGGGCGCTGGTTCGACGTATACGGCTTCCGCGTCGGCACGGCGGAGCAGCCGCGCGTGGCCGTGCTGTTCAGCGACATTACGGCGCAGCGCCAGGCGATCGTTGCGATTCGCGAAAGCGAAGCACGGTTCCGCCAGTTGGCCGACACCATGCCGCAGATCGTCTGGGCCGCCCGGGCGGACGGGACGCTCGATTACTACAACCGCCGCTGGTTCAATTTCATCGACCGCCCGGACGAAATTGATCCGGCCGCGCCTGACGTGCGATGGGACAGCTACGTCCACGCGGACGACCTGCCCCGCGCCGGCCTGGCGTGGACGGCGTCGCTGCAGACCGGCAAGCCTTATGAAATTGAGTTCCGCGTGCGCGACGGGCACGGCGAATACCACTGGTTCCTCGTCCGCGCGCTCCCCGTCCACGACGAGGACGGCCGCGTCATTCGCTGGTACGGCACCTGCACCGACGTCGACGAGCAGAAGGCCGCCGAAATGGAGCGCGAACGCCTCGCCGAGCAGCGGCGCATGGCGCTCGATGCCGCCAACCTCGGCTGGTGGCACCTCGATCCGGCCAGCGGCGACGTGTTCTTTGACGAAGGCTTCAAGTCTATCTTCGGCGTCAGCGCGGACCGGCTGGCGTACGAATCGGTCATTGGGCTGATGCACCCGGACGACCGCGAGCGCGTGAACATCGCCGTGCTCGCCGCGACGCGGCCGGACGACCCGCAGCCGTACGCGATCGATTACCGCGTGATGCACGGCGACGGCACCGTCCGCTGGGTGCAGGCGAACGGCCGGGCCTATTACACCGGCGAAGGGCCCGCCCGGCAGTACACGGCATTCGTCGGCACCATCGCCGACATCACGCAGCGCGTGCATGCCGATGCCGAGCGGCAGGCCCTGCTCGATAGCGAACGCGCCGCCCGCGCCGACGCCGAGCGCGCCAGTCGCATGAAGGACGACTTCCTGGCCACGCTCAGCCATGAACTGCGCACGCCGCTGAACGCGATCGTCGGCTGGTCGCAGATCCTGGCCTCGTCCACGAACGACCCCGGCGAAGTGGCCGAGGGGCTGGCCGTCATCGAGCGGAACGCCCGGGCGCAGACGCAGATCATTGAAGACATTCTGGACATGAGCCGCATCGTGTCGGGCAAGCTGCGGCTGGACGTGCAGCCGGTGGACGTGGCGTCGCTGGTACGGGCCGGTGTTGAAACGGTTCAGCCGGCCGCCGACGCGAAGGGCATCCGGCTGCAGACCGTGATCGACCCGCTGGCGGCAGAGGTCGCCGGCGATTCCAGCCGGCTGCACCAGGTGTTCTGGAACCTCATCAGCAACGCCGTGAAGTTCACCCCGCGCGGCGGCCAGGTGCAGGTGCGCTTGGCCCGCGTGGCCAGCCATGTTGAAGTCAGTGTGGTCGACTCCGGCGAAGGGATCGACCTGGCGTTCTGCCGCACGTGTTCGACCGCTTCCGCCAGGCCGACGGCAGCACCACGCGCCGTCACGGCGGCCTGGGACTGGGGCTTTCGATCGTAAAACAATTGGTCGAACTGCACGGCGGCTCCGTCCGCGCGACCAGCGAGGGCCCGGGCCAAGGGGCGACGTTTACCGTGTCGCTTCCGCTGCCGGCCGTTCGCCCCGAGCGCGGGAAGGCGACCTCGCCGCAAGGATCAAATCAACCGGGCGAAATGACCGCCGGCACGCGGCCGGACTCGTTCAGCGATCTGGCGGGCGTGCAGATCGTGGTCGTCGACGACGAACCGGACGGCCGGGTGGTGATCAAGCGCATCCTCGAAGACTGCGGCGCCGTCGTCCGCATGGCCGGCGCTGCGAACGAGGCGATGGAACTCATCGCCGAGAAAGCCCCGCACATCCTCATCAGCGACATCGG
>JAQGHK010000413.1 GCA_028288875.1 Phycisphaerales bacterium
GCTCTTGAATCCCTCAGCATCGCCAGGACGGCGGACGCCTTCGATGACGCTGTCAACGAAGGATTAGTCCGAATTGAGGCCTTGCCCGACGAAGACTATCGGCCTGAAGACTGGAGCGACGACAAGAGAGACCGCGAGGCCTACGAACGCGATGGGGCGTGGGGCGTTGTCACTCGCTATCTGGATGCCGATGGTGAATGGCGTGTGGCCGACAGTGTTTGGGGATTCGTGGGCTACAGCAGCCTTTGGGATCAAGCCAAGGCCGGCACGCTCAGAGCCGCCGACCTCATCCCCCAGGCACAGAAGCTCAGCCACGAAGACTGGACCCGACTCTTCCACGAGACGATCAAAACGGACACGAGCACAAAGGTCAGCGACTTCCCCATGGGCAAGTACGACGACCTCATGAAGGACATGATCGTCTTTCCGAAGGCCCAGTCAGACTTCGGAGGCAACTTCGAGCTGGCCGGCAAGGATGCCGAGACCTCCGGCCGGATCACTCAGGCCCAGGCCAAGTTCGCCGAAACGGTGCAGACCTATCTCAACGATCCGGCGTTTGCCCGACTCTCGCGACCCGAGCAGACGACCAAGATTCGCCAGGCCCTCGACGCGACGGCTCAGGAGTTCGGTGGCGTGACCTACGACAAGCGCCAGGCATTTGTCGAACAGCAGGAAAAGAAGGCAGAGGCCGCTTCAGCCGAAGCCGCTGCGAAGATGAACGGCGGTATTGAGTTCAAAGACGGGCAGGGCACCACCGGGGACGGCAAGACCTTCGGCACGCCGACCACCCTGACAGACGACATGCGGGCTCAGGTGCGGACTGTCGCAACCGGCCTCGCTGCTTCGAGCGGCAATGGTCCTCGCTCACTGGAGCAAATCTACGGCGGCAAGACCAATCGAACCCTCTGGCAGGTGCTGACGTTTCAAGAAGCGAAGGATATTCGCAATCGCGACGAACTCGTTCTGACCGCTTTCGTTCACAACGCTTCGTTGTTGCACGCCGGCAGTTGGAGTGCAGCGACCCCGTGGCGGGTCGTTGAAGATGCCAATTCCGCTCGCACCGTGTCGGAGCCACACTCGGATGTCGAGACGTCGGCTAAGGTCAACTTCCAGCGACAACGGGAAGAACTGGCCGGCGTCCGACGCCGCCTGGGCGAGACCTGGATTACCGATGCTCGCCGAGAGGAACTCAAGAACCTCACCGCCGACATCGCCGGCATCCAAACTCGGGGCGATCCCGTGCCCGCCACCAAGGCCGATCGGTTCAAAGACCTGTCCGAGAACTTCCGCCTTTACGACTTCCTCGGTGTCACCGCAGGCGTCGATCGGCAGGACGTCGAGCAGGACTACCACACTCTCTACAAGTACCCAGCCGCGTCGAGTGTAGATGAACTCATCCGCATGGGACCTTTCTTCGCCCGCTTCGTTCCCCGAGAGGAAATGAGAGCGGTCCAGGAGGCCCAGCGGTCCCTGATCGACAACGCCCACGATCTGCTCGTTAACCGCCGCTACGTTCCGTAACGCACCGGCTTCATCAATCTATTTAGCCCGCCCGGCCCCGCCTGTGTTCATTCGCAAGCGGGGCCGCGGTGTTGGGCCTTTCACTCATCCATAACCGTGGCAGTCGCCACACGCAGAAGACCACGACCATGCAAGAATCTTTTCAAATCCGTATCGACGATCGTCATGTCGCTCAGAGCGTTGACGGCCGCCAGCTCCGCCTTCGCATTCCCGGGACCAGCCGAGAAACCTGGACCAGCACGTTGAGCGACCTGAGTGCCATCCTGGTGGCCAAGGGGCTCATCAAGCCTTGGGAAATTCAAGGACATGAAGCGACGATCGAACTTATTCGCGACCGACTCGACGCTGCCATGAAGGCTCACGCGGCCAACCCTCGGACTCCTATGACCCTCAGGTTCGGCAAGGGCGACTTTAATCTCGTCTGGCATCCCCTCACCAGCAATGGCGGCGGTGGAGACTGGACGCTTACAAATCCGGGCCGCACGATTGCACGGCTCAACGGCGGTCACGACGAAGTTGGCCACTACGGTAGCCCGGCGAAGGCTATCCTGAAGGTCATTGAACGCTCGCTGTTCGCCCGCAAAGAAAGTGTTGCTTATAGCGATCTCAGTCGTATCGTGCTCACGATAGCAGACGAGCTCACGGCGGACGTGAAGATCGGTGGGGCACGATGAACGCCGTGACGCTGCCTCGGCTCCTCACTCTCAATATGATCCTTCAGCATTACATACCCGTTCATCGAAGCACGCTCTACGAGATGATCTCGAAAGGCACTTTTCCTCCTGCGTCGAAGCTGATTGGTGCAAAGCAGCGCTTCTGGCGACGTGACGATGTTGAGGCTTGGGTCGGCGGGAATGTGCCCGCCGGCTCAGAGGAGGTTCTGAATGTGGATTGAGACGACCTATGTGACTAAGGCCGGCAAGAAGGCCAAAGGCAAGTACCGCATCTGCTGGCGGGAAGCCAACGGCCGTCGCCGAACCAAGGTCGCCTTCACTGATCTTCGTGCCTCTCGGCAGATGCTGGCGGACATGCAACGCACCGCGGCCCGTAATGAAGTCGGTCTATTTGACCCGCATGAGTCGTCTCGCCGCCTGCCCGTCATTGAACATTTGGACGCCTGGATCGCCTCCCTGAAAGAGGCAGGCAAGTCGGATGCTTACACGACACCATCACGACGTCGAATCGAACGACTGACAGAAGCCTGCGGCTGGAAGCGCCTGGATGAAGTGAGCGGCGACTCCTTCGTCAAATGGCGTCGCTCCGCGACCAGCGAGGTCTACCACCAACGAACGGATCGCTCGGCCATTCCAGTCAAGCCGATTTCGAATCGTACTAAGAATCACTTCTACGACGCCTTGAAGGCATTCTCGAACTGGTGCGTCCGGAATGGGCGAATGCCGGCATCCTGGTCGCCTCTAGTGGCAGTCCAAAAGCTTCCACAGGTCGGCCATGAGAAGCGAAAGCGCCGTGCCTTCACCGAGGCAGAGCAACAGCGGTTCCTAGCGGCGGTGCCGTCACGGCATCGTCAGGTGATCCTGCTTGCGTTTGGGACAGGATTGAGGCGTCGGGAACTTCGCCTTCTCCGATGGTCCAATGTCTCCCTCCAGGACACTGCTCCCTACGTGCAGCCCCCGGCAACCATTCAGAAGGGGCGTCGGGATGACATCGTTCCGCTCAGGAGCGACTTGGCAGACATGCTCCGGCAGCGGTTTGCGGAATCAGATGATGAGCAGGGGGATCGCGTGTTCCGCACCATGCCTTCTAATGATCGCTTCAACAGCTGGCTCGGAAATGCGGGGATCGAGAAGGCGGATGCCAACGGACGCCGTCTGGACTTCCACGCCATGCGTCACACGTTCAATACGGAAATGCTGAAAGCCGGCATTCCGCTAGCCCACGCCCAAAAGCTGATGCGGCATACCGATCCCAAGCTGACAGCGAACGCCTACGCCGATGCCGGTCAGTTCCCCCTGGCTGAGGGTCTGGAAAAGCTCCCGCTGCTGGCCGTTCAATGGGGCAATAAAGGGGCAAACGTGCCCCCTGATACCGATTCAAGCCGACTTATGCCGACTGATCCAGAATCGGCTGTCGAGACGAAACGGCTGGATTATCAGGCACTTCCGCCGATTTTGGCCGAGTTATTGATGATCCGGGAAAGAGCGGGTGATGGGAGTCGAACCCACAACAGCTAGCTTGGAAGGCTAGCGCTCTGCCATTGAGCTACACCCGCGTCGGGTGGTCATTCTGCTGGAAGCGGGTTCATCGTGTCAACTGTTGGGGCTGACGCTTTCTGCGATTGCGGTTCGTGACGGCCTTGCCTTCGATCCAGGGTGGCGCATTGTCGGAGCGTATGGCTCCGGCTAGAGTGCCGCGGCAATGGCGGATACCGTTCGTGGTGCAGAGGTTTCGCAGCGGTCGGCCGCCGAACGATTGACCAGCCTCGATGGTTTGCGGGCCGTCGCGGCGATCGTGGTGATGCTTTATCACTACACGCAACGGTATCGCGAACGGTTCGACGCGGACTGGCATCCTGCGTTTTCCTACGACGGCCAATTCGGCGTACTGCTGTTCTTCATGATCAGCGGTTATGTGATCACGCTGACCACCACGCGGCTGCGCCGGCCGCGTGATTTTTTGTTCTTTCGATTCTCTCGGCTCTATCCCACGTTCTGGGCATGCCTGGCCATCACTGCAATCTTGATGCTCCTGGCGAAGGCGCCACTCACTATCCCGCCGCCCTCCCAGCTCCTGCTGAACGCCACGATGCTGGCGAAGACCATTCGGCGGTTCATGCATTGGCCCGATAGCCAGCCATACGTGGACGGGGCGTATTGGTCGCTTGAGATCGAATTGTTCTTTTACGCCGCGATCTTTTTGCTGCTGATCACGCGGCAGATGAACCGGATCGTCGGCATCGCGATTGCGATGGTGACGATCGGGGCGGTGGATCACTGGCTGCTGATGGCCGGCAGGCCAGCGGCGCCGTCGCCGGTTCGTTGGGTTCTGTTTTTTGACTACTGGCCATACTTCGGAATCGGGATCGCTCTGTTCGCGATGAAGAATCATCGCCAGTACCGCTGGCCGTCCGTCCTGATCGGCTTATCGCTCCTCCGCGCGTCAGAGCATGTTGCAGCGAACGTGTTGGGCATCGTGGAGCCCGGGAAAGTGACCCAGGATCCTACAACGCCGCTGAACGTCTGGGTAGAACTGGTGAAGGTGCTGGGCTGCACGGCGTTATTCTCGGCGGCAGTATTTGATCGCTTGCCGCCGCTACGCTGGAAAATCATCGTCGCGATCGGCGCGGTGTCTTATCCGCTTTACCTGTTGCATCAGAACCTTGGGTATATCGTGATTGCGAAGTTGCATGGGCCTTTGAGCCTCCCGACGCATGTAACAATCGGCGCGGCGATTGCCGTTGCGTTCGCGCTCGCAACGGCCGTATCGATCGGCATCGAACGGCCGACCATGCATCTGCTCCGGCGGCTGTATCTGAGGTGGACGCACCACGTCGCGCCGCCGGCGGTGGTCAGCGGTCTGGCGCCCTCGGTTCCAAGGACTGCAGAGGATCGCCAGCCGTTGTAGCACGCAGATAGGACCTGGCGAATCGTCCGAGAATAATAAAAAACCGCATTTGCGGCGGTCTCAGTGGCATCCGACGCAAATGAAGCCTGAAAATATTTTGACGCGAATTGAGTCGAATCAGACATCCTGAGCGACACGAACATGTTTCGTGATCGAAAGGGATAGAGCATCATGAGTCCGCAGAATCAATCAAAGTCGACCTTTACGCTTCGTATTTCAGATGGCGGCGGGACGTTCCGCTGCCAGGCCACCAGCACCGGTGCTGCCGGCACATATCCTCGTGCCGTGTTGGATATCACCGATATCAAGCAGTCGACCCGGGGCCAGCATCAATCGGCCAGTTCGGCTTCGCAGCAGGGCACTTCGAAAGCGCCCTCAAGTGCCAGCCGACTGCTCACGAGTCAGAGCAATAGCGTCGGGACGTTCCGGATCAATTCCG
>JAQGHK010000427.1 GCA_028288875.1 Phycisphaerales bacterium
CGACCCACTGAGTGAGAGCGACACTCCCGCCGGCACGGCCGTGAAACTTACCGGCCCCGCGCCGTCCCAATAGCTCAAAAATGCCCCCTTCACCGGCTCGGCCATCAGGCGAAGTGAACTGCCGCCAACAAAGGCCGACCCACCGTTGGTGTTGAAACCCGGATCGCCGATGTTGTACGGGTCTTCGGGCACCTCGCCGAAGTCGTAACCGCCGACACGAAGCGTATCGACGTCCACGCCTTCTTCATCGTCATGCCCGCCGGTGGCGATCTGGCCATTGACGATCTTCGGCACAAAATCGAAATGGGCCGACGAATACTGTGAAAGTATCGGTAACAGGCACATCGCCGCGAGGCTTTTCTTTCGACTCGACATCACAAACATCCTTTCAAAGCCACTCCGGGGGAACTCTTGCGATCACACGCCGCGTCTGCAGGGTTGAGACGTCCGGCTACGGCCGGGGTTGCGGGGCGGCGGGATCAAATCGGTTGACGTACAGATTCTGAAAAATGTCGCGCACCCGCGCCGATTCGGCGTGGCCGTCGATGAACGTACAGTTGGACATGTCATCCCCGCTCGCCCGAACGCGCCGCGGGCCGTGCGCGTTGCTCTGCATCTGCCCCGCAACCAGCACGGGGATGGCCGCCTCGGGCGTCGTCGGGAAGGCGAATAGATTCGGGTGCACGTGATCGGCAGCCGCGTATTCGCCGGTGTAACCCATCTCGACAAACTGAACGACGTCGGACGCGTGGCGGATCTGCTCAATCTTCACGTACAACCCGCCCGGCGGCGGTGCACTGAAGCCCGGGCCCCACGGGCAGAGGTCATGATCCAGAAACGCATTGATGCCGTAACTGGTCCGGCGAAGCTGCGGCGTCGGTCCCGGCATTGGCTGATCCCAGTACACGCTCGTATCACTCGGGCAGCGGGCGACCAGCTTGTTGTTGTAATAGCGATTCAGCGTGTTGAACCAGGTAGCCAACTCGTTCGCGTGCGCCCCGCCGTGAGCCATGCCGCCCTGGACCAGCCAGCCACGATTATCGATGACATACATCCACTGCGCCATGGCCATGTTGCGCATGTTGCTGAGGCATTTGATGCGGTTTCCCTCCCGCCGTGCCGCCGAGACGGCTGGCAGCAGGATTCCAATTAATACTGCAATAATACCAATCACAACCAATAATTCGATAAGCGTGAAACCGCGAGATTTGGTGAAACGGCTTGCTCGCATGGCGGAAAAAGTACCACGCCAAATCGTTATTGCAAGTCATTTGCAAAAACAAATGACTTGCACATGCAAGCGAGGACGCGGAATAGACGAAATTAGCGTCGTTGGAACTGGAAAGAGAAAACTTGTTGCGCGGCTGGGGCGGGCGAGAGCTGTCTCGCTCCTACGAACCGCGCTTGATTTCCATCGCTTCCGCATGGAAGGCGATGGCTTCGCTGATGTGTTCTGCCCAGTAATCCCAGTTGTGTTCGCCGGGAAACTGACGGTAAGTGTGCGGCACGCCGGCGTCTCGCAACGCCGCAGTGACATCGAGATTGTCCTGCAGCAGGAAGTCCTTTTCGCCGCAGTCGATCAGCAGTGACGGCAACACGCCCGCGGCCTTAGCCTTCTTCGCCAGTGCCACCAGATCGTGCGAACCGCCGAGCGGAGCCTGGCCGAAAACATCGTCGAACAGCCGGCCGATGACCGTGTCCGGCCGCGGCCCACCGACCCGGCCGGCGGCGATCGCCCCACTGTGGCTGTTCGCGCTGATGAATTTCTGCGGATAAGTCAGGGCCGTGCGCAGCGCGCCGTAGCCGCCCATCGATAGGCCGCCAATGCATCGCTTTTCGCGGCTGGCGATGGTCGGGAACACGCGGTCGATCACGTCGACAAGCTCTTCGCCGATGTATTTGCCGTACGCCGGGCCGTGCTCGTTGTCGGTGTAAAAGCCGCGGAAGCCATCGGGCATGACGACGATCAGCGGCAGGCCCGCAACGTCGGTCTCGATCCGCGTGCGACGGCCCCACATCGTGCTGTCGTCACTCAGGCCATGCAGCAGGTAGAACGTCGCGCAGCGCTCGGGATGATGCTCCGGCAGGAGGACCTGCGTCTCGACCTGCTTCTCCAGAACCTTACTGAACCAGCGAAAGTTAATCAGGGCCATGGAAACCAGAATGACGAAATCGGAAGTCCGAATCAAATCCGAATGACGAATTCCGACGACTAATGGCCCATCATCTTCGTCATTCGGATTTTATCTTCACCCCAAGCACGTACGGCACCGGCCGTTCGATGCTCAGCGGCACGATAAACGTCGATCCATCGCTCGGCGTATTCAGCACGCGGTAGCGGCCTTCGCGGGTGCGGGCGACGAACGTGCTGCTGCCGCCGCCGTCGAAGTTCACGCCGGCGGTGCAGCCCTGGGCGATCAGCTCGTCGGCCATTTCGGCCATGGTGAAGCCGGCGCCCCAGCCCGGCCGGCGGCCGTCGGCGACGATCAGCGTAAGCGTTCGCCCGTCGGCGGAAATGCCGGCGACGGTGCGAGGATGGCGCGTGTTGTCGCCCGCGCCGGCGACGTTCTGACCGTTCTGCAGAATTAGCCGCGACCCGGCGGCCGCCCACTTCGCCCCGGCGGGAATGGTGCCCGACACGTCGTCGACATGGGCGCGGTTGTCGGCATCAAACCAGAGCAACGCGCCGCTGGTGGCGCGCGTGACGGCGCGGCCGTCTATCACCACCAGGTTCTGCCCGGCCGCGGCTTCGCCGGCGGCGAATTTGTGCAGATCGCCGTCGGGCGCGTGATGCCCGAAGAAGACGGTGTTGACCGTGATGGCAAAGCCGTTGTCGCGGGCGATCGCGCTGGGAGGCCGCAGCACGGTTTCCCAAGGCCCGTCGCCATCCGGGTCCGCGCCGCCACTGGCCATCACCACGCTCACGCGCGGGTCGGCCAGGTTGATGCGGGCGACGAATAGATGCTGGGCCGGGTTCTGGCGAACGATGCTGGTCGTGAGGACGGGCGCCTCGGCCGGCGCGGGGCGGGCGCACCCCATCACCACTAAACTGATCAGCGCAAACCGAGGCCACATCGTCTGACAACTGTACCGCGCGGCACCCGTTTAGGCGTGTGCGGTTTCCCCGCGTTAAACCAGCAAATCTCGTTCATCCGGCCGTCACGGCCTGCGCAGATTCACGCCCGCGCGGCGTCATTCCGGGTTATGAGACGCGTCGTGGCCGGCCGGGGATTTTTGCGGTGATAAGGTTGCCTCACTCACGAAGGAATTGTAATGCCGACCGAAATTACTCACCTCATCAACGCCGCCAGCCATGTGTTTTACGCCAGCGTCAGCCAGTCGCCCGCCCCGCTGCTGATCGTCGCCGGCTTTGCGAGTGCAAGCGTTCTGCTATACGGCCTGACGCGTGGCAAGGAATTCCTGATCGCCGGCTATTCGTCCGTGCTGTTTCTCGTGCCGTTCATTCACTTGTCGTAAGCCCGCGGTTTCACGCGGCGAGCGATCGCTTTTCGACTCATCGCGGCTCACGCACCAGTTGCAGTGTCGCCACGATCGGCATGTGATCCGACCCGATATCGCGACCGGTGTGAACGTCGGCCACGTGCCAGTCGGACGTGGTCAGAATGTGGTCGATGCGGATGCCCATCGCCCACCACGACCAAGTGTTGGGCCAACTGAAGCGGAGCGGAGCGGCGGCATCGCGCAGGCCACTGCGGACCGTCATCTGCTGAGCGATGTGGCAGTAGCGCGTCGCGTTGAAGTCGCCGGCGACAATCGTCGGAATCTCTCTTTTTTCGGCAACGGTTTCGCCGACGCGCGTCAGCACCGCGTCGCGCGCCCGCGTATTTCCCGGCCGGATCGGCGGGAGCGGATGCAGGCCGATGAAGCGGAGCGCGTGCGACTTACCGGCCGAATCGGTCAGCGTCAGTACCGCGTCGATGTGCGGCACGTCGTATGCCTGGAACGGGTCCGGGTCTTTCATGATTGACCACGTTGCCTCCCCGGGCAGGCGGCTCCAGAACGCCATGCCGAAGTTACCGATGCTGTCGGGCATTGCCGTATGCACCGGGTACTTGGCGTTCAGCTGACGCAGGTCGGCCGCCCAGGTGCCGTTCACTTCGGGCAGGACGATGATGTCCGGGTCTTCTTCGGCGATCACCGCGAGCACCGTTTTGTGATCCGTGTTTTCCGTGTGGACGTTGGCCGCGAAAACTTTGACGTGGCCGAAGTCGGCGTCGCCGGCGACAACGCGTTCGGCCGGCAAGATCGTCCGCCACGGCACGCGGCCAAACGTGATCGCGCCGCCGTAGATGAAGCCGATCAGGCCGATCGTCAGGCAGACGCGGTCGATCGAGGCCTTCTGCCGCGCCGTAGCGATCGCCAGCAGAACAACGCCGAAGATCGCCACGGCGGCGCATTGCGGCGTGTAGGGCGTGATCAGCACGAACGGCCAGTACGCCCCCGCGATCTCACCGACCGCCAGCGCTAGCGCCGCTGCGATGCAGCAGAGCCGGCCCCAACGCACCACCGCCCGGCCGATCTGCGATGAGGTCGGCCGGGCGGGTTGGATTGTGGATTCGATCGGCTGCGCTTCAGTCATGCCGAGCAGTTTACGCTTTCACGCCCAGCAGCGGCGCCATCGTCGCGCCGATCGTCGCGGGGCTTTCAGAAACGCCTAGGCCGCACTCGCGGAAGACGCGGAGCTTGGCTTCGGCGGTGTCGTCTTCGCCGCTGATGAGCGCACCGGCGTGGCCCATGCGCTTGCCGGGGGGAGCGGTGCGGCCGGCGATGAAGCCGACGACGGGCTTCTTCACGTTCTTCTTGATGTAGCGGGCGGCGTCGGCTTCGTCGCTGCCGCCGATCTCGCCGATCATGACGATGCCGTCGGTCTCAGGATCTTCTTCAAACAGCGTGAGCAGGTCAATCTAGTTGTGGCCCGTGACCGGGTCGCCGCCGAGGCCGACGCACGTGGTCTGGCC
>JAQGHK010000430.1 GCA_028288875.1 Phycisphaerales bacterium
TGGCTCAGTGGCGGAAGGTAGCCGCGGTTGGTCGCCTGATAGATCGCGACAAGCTGGCCAATCGAATGGAGATTGGCCGCGCACTTCACCTGCATCGCCTGAGCACGCGCTTTCTGCAACGAGGGCAACAGAATTGAAATCAGCAGCGCGATGATCCCGATGACCACCAGCAGTTCGACCAGCGTGAAACCTTTTTGATTCGTCTTCATAAGATCCTCTCTCGCAAGACATGGAAGTGATTGCCTTCAAATGTTCGTCGCCACTTTGGATTCAATGGGACTTCGCAACGGGCGATTGGACGTGTGACTCAGTTTGCTGAAATCCACCTGCAGCTTCAGCGGTTCGTCGCGAACAAAACGTTCCAGCTCCTGCACCATCTCGTGTCCCATTCGCCGGCATTCGCCGCCGGCCGAGCCGGCGATGTGGGGGGTGAGGAGCACATTCGGCAGGGTGTACATCGCTGAATTCGCCGGCGGGGGTTCAATTGCTGTAACGTCCAGAATCGCCTGCAGGTCCGGCCGGCGGGCCAGCACGATGAGCATCTCTTCTTCGCGTACTACCGGCCCACGGGCGGTGTTGATAAACGTCGCCCCGAACTTCATCGACGACAGGTGTTCGCCCGAAATCAGGCCAACCGTTTCCGGCAAAAGCGGTGTATGCAAAGACACCACATCCGACCGGGCAAACAACTCGTCCAAGTCGACCAGTTCCACGCCTTGACGGGCGGCTTCGCTGGCGGAAACGAACGGGTCGTGGACGAGCACGTTCAATTCGAAGTGTCCCAAATGAGCCCGCAGCAGCCGGGCAATAACGCCGTAGCTGATCAGGCCGACGGTCGCTCCGTATGCGCCGGGCGAACCGTTGCGGTCCGGGTATAAGCGGGCTGCACGCGTTTGATTTGCCAGCTGGAAAGTGTGTTTCAATGACAGCAGAATCATCGCCAACGTGTATTCGGCGACGGGCACCGAATTGGCCACGTGGGCGCTGGTGACTTTGATCCCGCGGGCGGCAACGGCATTTGTAAGCCAGCTGCCGACGGCACCTGCGGCGTAGAAAATCGCCTTCAACTTCGGGGCGGCGGCGAGAAATCGCTCGTCCGCCCGAGCCATGCCCCACCCGCTGAAGATGACGTCCACTTCTTCGAGCAAGTGTGGATTGGCGCGAATGGACACCGCCGTCTGCGGCCCGGACAGCATTCGCACGTGTTCCGCAATCGCCGTGCGTTCGCTCTCGCCGTACACGAGATCAAAAGCGTCGGAATCTAAAATGTACAAGCCGTTCAACACGCGAAATGTCTCCTCAAACGTCCTTCTCAAACCCGGTCAGTCGCCAACTAACCTGATGCGAACACTATGGGCGTAATGTCGCATACGGACAAGACTCAAATTGCGTAAGAAAAACATCGGATTGCGTACTAGCGAAGCAGCGGTTCGCTGATGCTTAGTGCGCTCAAAAGATCAATGCAGCAGGTGGGAGCGTCGAAAGGCAGCGGGGGAGAGACCCTCATGGCTGATGAAGGCGCGATTAAAGTTCTGCACTGCGGAGAAACCGCAGCGTTCGGCGATGCGCCGGATCGGTTCGCCGGTATCCATCAGGAGCCGACGGGCGTGTTCCATGCGGACGCGAACGATCTCTTCGTGCGGCGTACGTCCTAGCTTTTCCTGGAACTGTCGCTCCAGCCAACTGCGGCTGACCGGCACGACTTTCAGCACATCGCCAACTGAACAGGCCGAGCGTGCGTGCTCGCGGATGAAGGCAATCGCTGTCGCCAGTGCGGTGTCATCGACGGACTGCACGTCGGTGCTCAGCCGCGGGCAGACGGCCAGCGGTGGAACCATCAGGTGCCGCTCGGCCGCGGCGATCGTGCCGCCATGCAGCAGCGTGTCGAGTTGCCGGGCCGCAAGATAGCCCACGCGGGCGAAATCCACTTCAACGCTCGACAGCGGCGGCCAAGCGGATTCGCAGATGATGTCGTCGTTGTTCACCGAAACGATCGCCACCTGGTCTGGCACGATGATGCCCGCGCTTAGGCATGCAGCGGCCAGATCGCTGGCGGAATTGTCGTCCCATGCCATGAAGCCCACCGGCTTGGGCAGCGATTCCACCCATGTCAAGAGGCCCGGCCAGTGCCGGTGGGCCGAGACGTCGTTGAGGTTGTTGCTGCCATCCCAAACCGAGTAGGTGAAGCCGCGCTCCTGCAGCGCCGATTGAAACCCCGCCAACCGCTGCCGGCCGCCGAGCCTGTCGCCGTAGAACGCAAAGTGCTTCAGCCGACGGTCCAGCAAGTGTTCGGCCGCTAGACGCCCGATCGCGTAATTGTCGGCGGACACCACGGGCATAGCGGCCGGGTCGGTCGAGGACGAGCAACTGACCAGATGCTTTGTACGCTTAGCCAGAGCCTTGAAAGCTACCGTCGTCAGGCCGGCGAAGATCGCTCCATCGCAACGCGGCCATCGCTTAAAATCGACGGTGCCCGGTCGCAATTCTTCGTGCAGCAACCACTCTCGCCGGGCGTTGGCATATCGATGAATGCCACGAATGATCAGCCGGCCGTAGTTATTCATCCCCTCGACAACGACGCCTACGACGAAGCGCTGTTTGAAAACTTGTCGCGGGGAGGCCGGTGGAGATTCATCCGATCGTGCAGACATGATCAAAGAATCATCCTACCACACGGATCGTTCACGTTAACGTCTAGCCGACGAGCATTCCCATCGCCCCTTAACGACTGCCAACATACAAGCAGGGTGGCGACACGTCCCGGACAAAAGTGGTTGCCACTGTCGTACATGCTGGCGCGCCGGCCGGGTCAGCAAAGTTGCGCCTGCCGGCAAACTGGTCCGGAGAGATCACGAAGCGATCCCCTGCAAAGTAGTGGTGCGGGCCGTAGGCGTTGAAGGCACTCGAATACAGCCGCAGCGTTATCTCATGACACCTGCCATCGGGAAGAGCCAGCGTTTGCTCCTCCTTGTAGACCGTGCCGACCGGTGTGCCGTCGATCTCAACATCGACGGCGTCGGCGCCGGATTCTCCAATGCGCAGTGTGTTCGCGCTGCCGCTGTTGCTAAATGCCGCGGTCAAGATGACCGCCGAGCGACAGAATCCATAGCCGGCCGCTGCGAAGCTTTCGACTGGACCGTCGATCGCCGGATGTAAGCGAAATCCGCCGACGGTCATAACCGTGCCGTTTGGTCCTTCTGCGAAGGGCTGTTGTGGCAATGCACGGAACAAGCCGTGCAGCCACAAGGATGGCGTTGCGGGCTTGGACAAAGTGCTGAATCGCAATTCGTGCGCGCCGGCCGCCAGCGGCTCCGTGGATTTCGCCGTTGCGCCGTTGCCGTTCGGTATCGCTGCAATGGGTTGGCCGTTAAGAGTCACGTTGGCGACGTCATCGGCGAAGATGATTTCGGCTGAAATGGTCTCAGCGCATACGAATCGAGCTCGCCATATATGGCCGTCGACGGGTTCAGGATCTAGTGGGAAATCATTGAGCTGTGTTGCAGCAATATGCCAAGACAAGCGAACAGAATCGTACTGGCAGAGTGGCTTGTCACTATCGGCCGGCAAATGCTGTTGAGGCAATTCGATCCGCAGGCTCCCGAGGTTTTGCTCAACGGTTCGCGAGAGCCGGCAACCCGGCGCAACATAGATCTTCGAATAAGACCGATGGCCCAGAGCGAATCGGCCGCCTCGCGAAGTTCCGCTCTCAGCCGTGTGCTCGTCTGTGTAATGCGGCGGGGGCTGAAAATGGCTGACGGTGGCCATGAAATCTGCGTTGATTTTACCGGCCGCTGACATCGCGTAGGTGCCGGCGTTGTGGATATTCATTTCGTCGAGCTCGCACGGTGCGAACGCAGCCATAATTCCGCGGTGCGGCGTGATTACGAGCGTATCGATGTCCGCCTCTGGTTGATCCAAGTCGGCTTTCACGTTCGCAAGAACTTGCGGGAAAACGTTGGCCCAACTGACATGATTCGGGATCGACGCGGGCCAATCGCGAATAGCGTGGCTGTCTAGACGATATTGCCAAAGATGCAGCACGAAATCGGTCACGCCTAGCCGCCCGAGCCAGAGCAGGTAACACTCTAGATCCCGCGGCCCTGCCCCCCAGCCGGCCCCGCCAAAGCACTCGGCCATACACTGGCCATCGCCGAATTGCTCCGAGGCCGACGCGGCCTGTCGGGGATAAAAATCATTCGATGGGAAACGCTCCAGCGCATCAATCCCAGGCATGCCGATCGCGCGATAGAACGTCGTGCACGATCCGACCATCGGCACCTGAAAGAGCGGATGCTCCTCCCCTTTCACGTGGCCCGTGAATCGCTTGCCGTGGTGGCGGCACCAGTCGTCGATCGGCCGAATGAACGCCTCAATAAACAGGTCGGCCAATAGTTCCCAGAAGCGGATGCGTGCGATGTCCGCTCCCTCGCTACCGAGAAAAATCAGTGGCAACGCTAACGCGAGCGGTTGGCCATACCGCTGTTCAAAGAGTTGCGGTAGCCGGGGCGTCCAAGGAATCGCGCCATGCGGACTGAGCGCGTCATACGCATGGCCGAGGCCCAGTTCCGGCTCGTCGGTGAAGAACGTACTGACATGCTCCCAAGCTTCCGGCGATAGGCCGGTGCGATAGCGTTCGTGCGTCATTTGCAGGAAGTGCCGGGCGAGTTCGGGATTCAGATAATCCACGCCTGCCCCGACGCGCCGCGCGACGTACCAGGTTTGTCCGCCGTGTATAAATGTCGCCAGACAATCATCCGGCGGCTTGGTCACCAAATCTGCCCATTGCTGCGCGTCCTCTGGATGCTGCTTTAGCAGTTGCCCGCCAACCGTGCCGCTGGGCCAGCCGTCTTCGTCGTAGATCCAGATGTCCATGCCGATGGACTTGGCGTACACAACTACTCGCGATAGCACGGCCAAGTAATCTTCGCCAAGGTAGGGCGGGTGGTTTGGATAGAAACGTGGATGAAAGACCGCGCCATCAAAACCGAGGGCGCGCATTTGATCGAGTTGGGCGCACAGCCGGCGCTCGTCCAGCGCATCATTGATAGCCCAGAGCGTGTAGAAGCGGCGTTGCATGGGCTCGATTGCTCTGTGGATGGATCACGCCAGCG
>JAQGHK010000432.1 GCA_028288875.1 Phycisphaerales bacterium
TATAGAAGAAATCGCTCTCGGCTCCATCGTCCACGTTCCAGAACGCCGTGTTGATGCGGGCACCGACGCCGCCGAGCAGGCGGTTTTCCGGATCGTCCTGCGGCGAATCGCTGTAGCCGGTGTAGCGGCCAAGCACGTATGGCACGACTTTGAAGCGGCCGGCATCGATGGGGTAGTCAATTTCCTGACGGAAGTCGCCACGCAGGACCCAGTCTTCGCTTTGGCCGGTGTAACCAAGGCTCGGGATACCGGGGTTGGAGTAACGATTGCGCTTTGTGCCGGACTGAAATCCCTCGTCGAGCAGGGTCGCGCTGCCCTCATTCATGCGGTAGCCGCCGACGCGGTTTTCGCTGAAGAGGGTAAGCGTGTCATCGTCGAGTGACTCGCCGAGACGGTAGTAGCCAATTTCGGGAAGCCGATCGACTTCGAACGGCCGATCCTGAAGCGAACCCAACTCGTTCGGATTAGCGCCGCGATCCCCGACGAACCGATTCTGCAGCGAATTCGACGTCGTCACGAAATCATTCGGCTGATATTCGACCAGCAACGTGACGGCTTCCTGGCCGGTCTGGTGTTTGGCGTAGGCCGACAGGTTGCTCGGCAGGCCTTCGTCGAATTCGCCGTGATAGAACTCTTCTAAGAAGGTCGGATCAGAAACTAGGCCGACCCGGAACTGGGTTTGCCAGTCCTGCGGGAGCATCTGCTGGTGTTGCCACAGGATGCGGCCGCGGGTGTTTTCGTCGGGTTCCAGCGCGTGCTGGCGATCCCGGCCCAAATTGTCGGTGCCGTGGTCCTTGATCAGGTACGCGGTGAAGTCGCCTTGGAAGTTCCAGGCGTCCTTCGTGGTTTGCGCGAGTTCGCCGCCTTTGTATTTGGCGTCGAAGCCGGTGGCGGGGCCGCGGTCGGTGTAGTAGTCCAGGTGGTACTGCGCATCGAGCCCGGGCGGCGGAGCGCGGCCGAAGGATTCGAACAGACCCCACGTCGTCTGCACCCCGAAGCCGCTGTTGCGGCTGCTGCCGATGTTCGCGCTGCGCAGCGGGTAGGCGTTTGTGGCGATGTCGCCGGCGGCGTATGGGAACCAGAAAATCGGCACGCCGAAGGTGCGGAACGAGGCGTTCTTGGCCTCATAGCTGGTCCGCGGCCCGACGGTCGGGTCCGGGTCTTGGTATTGCCGCACATAGGCGCGGGTGGCGTTGATCGAATAGCTGGGGGCGGCGAACTGGCTGGTCGTGAGCGTGACGCCCTCGGCCTTGTACTCGCCGAGCGAAAGCTGTTTGGCGACGTTCGCCCGCATGGTGATCGGGAAGGGGACCTTCGGATCGCTGCTTTGCAGCACGATCTTGGTCAGGACGGCCCGATTCGTGTTGAACTCGTAAAACGCCCGCTTGGCCCGCAGCCGCTGCTCGCCCACCTGGCGGCCGGCGCGGGTGGCGGGGTTGAAGTTGATGCGGACGTCGCCTTCCAGGTAGGCGGATTGAACGGCGTCCTGCACCGTTTCCATCTGCCCGGAGATGTCGCCGAATTCGGTCAGCGTCGTGAACAGCACGGCCTGGTCGGCCTGCAGTTCCATGTAGTCGCCGTTGGGCTGCCGCTGGGTCAGCAGCACGCCGCCGCCGAGGACGACGGCGATCTTGCCGTCGGGCGTGGCGCGGGTGGTCTGGACATTGCCGCCGCTGAAGAACACCGGGGCCTTGGCCGATGGCATGGTCGCCGGGCCGGTGGTGGGCTGGGTGCTGGGGGCGTCGTCCGGCGTGGGCTCGGCGACCAGAATGTTATTTCGAACATCGGCCCCGGTGAGCACCGCCGGGCGGAGGTCGGTTGCGATTTTATAGAGCGGACTGCCGCGCAGATCGACGCTTTCGCGGCTCTGCACGCTCAGCCGGACCGGGCCGCCGACGATCGTGCTGACGAACAGCCGTTCGCCGGTGCGCGTGATGTCGTCCTGAACCAGCGTGGCCTCGCCGATGAGGGCGATTTCCGCCCGCTGGCGTCCCAGGGCGGCCCCTTGAACGGGCGTAAACCAGATGACGGCGGATTTGGCGGAGAGTTTGACGCGATCGGTCTCGATCGTGACCGGGCCGTCGATATAGATGACCTGGGCGTCGCCGTCGTTGAAAGTCTGCGCGTGGGGCGAGTTGATCTGCAGGTAATCGACCGGCGTATCGTCCGCCCGGGCCAAACCGGATCCACCCAGCGTCGACGCACCCGCCAACGCTGCCACCGCAGCCACCGCAGCACGAAGTTGAATCCGAGAGAAAGGCCGTCGCATCAGTCGCGCGGCAGTCTAAGAGCGGCGGGAAGGGGACGCAAACAATCAGAAGGCAGATGGCAGAAGACAGACGGCAGAATGCGAAGAGGGGACAGCAGAAAGCAGCGCGTCGATCAATGAGCGCAGGCCGCTTAACGCCGATCGATCGATGTCAAAATCAGAAAGCAGGCCACCACCGCAACGCATTCCTGCCCTCTGCTTTCTGCCCTCCGCCTACTGATCGTTGATCGTCACGACCTTTTGCAGCAGCAGGTAATTGCGACCCATGTATTCGGTAATCATGCCGGTGACACGGAAGCGGGCGTCGCGGCCGCTGAGGCGGATCTGGTCCTGCATCATCATCAGCGACAGATTCGGAATGATGATCATCGGCGGGTCCTGCATGGTGCTGGCGTCGGCCTCGAAATTGAATTCGAAGTCGCGCCCATCAGCGGTTTTCTTGACCCGGCCGGTGCGGTCGACGACATAGCTGCCTTCGCGGCGGAGCATCATCGGCCGCGCGCCCGGAGCCACGGGGTTGATGACCGTCTTGTCCTGCAGGGGCGCCCCTTGGATCGGCTGGAGCGCCTTTCGGCGCTCGGTGCCCGGCTTCAGCATGGTGTTGAGCATGTCTTTGGGCGCTGCCGGCTGGGAGGCGGGCGGGGTGGGCGCCGCAGCCGGCATTGGGCTGTCCGCGAAGACGGCGATCGGGCTGGACAGGGCTAGCAGGGCGGCAAGGGTGAGCGTGCTTCGCATGATTTGAAGTATATCGGCAGTCAGCCCGATTCACCGCACCTATGACGATTCGCCGCCGATTCGCCGGAAATTGTCGCGGGCGGTTGGCATCGCCAATCACCGTCCGTAAAGTCAGGCCTATGAGCACTTCCGCCAATCAAGAGCGTCTCGCGTCCATCGGCCAATCCGGCGTGCTGCGGTTCTACGATTCGCTCGATGAAGCCGGTAAAGCCAAGCTGGACGCCCAGTTGGCCGCGCTCGATATCAACACGCTGCCTGGTCTGGTGGACGGCTATGTGAAGAACAAGCCGAAGGTGGACCTGCCGACGGACATCAAGCCCGTTAACGCCTATCCGCACAGCTCAGACAACGACGAATACGCCAAGGCGAAGGCCCGGGGGTTGGAATTGCTCAAGCAGGGCAAAGTGGCCGCGTTCCTCGTCGCCGGCGGCCAGGGCACCCGGCTGGGCTACGAAGGGCCCAAGGGCGAATACCCCGTCACGCCGATCAAAAAGAAGCCGCTGTTCCAGGTGTTCGCCGAGCAATTGACCGCCGCCAGCAAGACGGCCGGCAAGGCGATCCCCTGGTACATCATGACCAGCGACACGAACGACGCCGCCACCCGCGCGTTCTTCGAAAAGCACCAGTATTTCGGACTCGACAAGTCGCTCATCAAATTCTTCCCGCAAGGCATGATGCCCGCCTTCGATAAAGGCGGCGACCTGCTCTTGGCCAGCAAAGACAGCCTCGCCCTCAGCGCCGACGGGCATGGCGGCAGCTTTCGGGCCCTCCGCAATAGCGGCGCGCTCGATGACATGAAAAAGCGCGGCATCGAGCACCTGAGCTATTTCCAGGTCGACAACCCCATTGTCAAAGTCATCGACCCGCTCTTCATCGGCCTGCACGATCTCACCGGCAGCGAGATGAGCA
The DNA here is from genome assembly GCA_028288875.1 of Phycisphaerales bacterium. GTDB lineage: Bacteria > Planctomycetota > Phycisphaerae > Tepidisphaerales > Tepidisphaeraceae > RYN-431. The sequence goes on from JAQGHK010000432.1 coordinate 3,914, forward strand.
GCAAAACCATCAACAAGGCCGGCCCGCTGGAAAAGGTCGGTAACTTCTGCATCGGCGACGGCAAAACCCAGGTCATCGAATACTCCGATCTGCCCGAAAGCCTGGCCATGCAGACCAACGCCGACGGCACGCGCACCTTCGACGCCGGCAGCATCGCCATCCACGCGCTGCGAGTCAGCTTCATCGATCGCCTCACCGCGCCCGGCAGTGATCTGAATCTCATCTGGCACCGGGCCGACAAAAAGGTGCCGTTCGTGAACGACGCCGGCGAACTGGTGAAGCCCACCGAGCCGAACGCCGTGAAGCTGGAACAGTTCGTCTTCGACGCCATCCCGCTGGCCAGCAACCCGCTGATCTACACGACCAAGCGCGAGGACGAATTCAGCCCCGTCAAAAACGCCGACGGCAACGACAGCCCGGCCACCTGCACCCGCGACCAAATCCGCCTCTTCGCCCGCTGGCTGGAAGCCGCCGGCGTGAGCGTGCCGCGGAAGGCGGATGGCGAACCGGATGCGACGATCGAAATCAGCCCGCTGTTTGCGACGAGCGCGGAGGAGTTGAAGACGAAGCCGCTGCAGGTGAAGAAGATTGAGGCGGGGCAGAGCGTTTACTTTGGATAGGAGACTGACTTGAATCGATCAGCCGGCTTTCATCTGTCAGAGGTCGCCCAGGATGCTCGTCGGGTGTTCGATAAATTTCAGGCGGGCAGATATGACGACGGCTCAGAGTTCGGTGATTTGCAAATTGAGCTAGAGCATTTGATGGGACATCTCGCTTTGGCTTGGCACTTTGCCGTCAGGACTGACGAGCAAATCGACGCGCTCTCGGTTGAAGAATTTGGCAAACTGATGAATGCCATCCCCCAACTCGGGTTGAATCAGCAGTTGGTCGAACCTTGGGATAAAGTCATCTGAGGCGTCGGGAATAGTTAGCGATTTGTTCGGTTTGTTTTCTGTGCTACAATCTCCTATCGCTTCCGCCTTCGTCATTCGGATTTGACTGGGGTTTCGTTTTCTCGTCCTTCGGGTTTCCACACTTGGCCAACCAGAACATCCCAGTCCAGACGCTCATGCGGTCGCTCGCGAAGCTGCCCGGCATTGGCATGCGCTCGGCCGAGCGGATCACCTATCACCTGCTGAAGGCGTCGAACGAGGAAGCGCTCGACCTGGCCGACGCCATTCGGGACATCAAGCTGCGGATTCGGCATTGTTCGATCTGCTACAACCTGACCGAGGCCGACCCGTGTCCGATCTGCACGGACACCCGGCGGGATCAGTCGCTGGTGTGCGTGGTCGAACAGCCCAAAGACCTGCTCTCGATCGAGGCGGCCGGCACGTATCGTGGCGTGTATCACGTGCTCTTGGGCAGGCTGACGCCGCTCGACGGCATTGGCCCCGGCGATCTCACGCTGGACGGCCTGTTCAAACGCCTGTCCATGCCCGCCATCGACGGCAGCGCGATCGCCGAGCTGATCCTCGCCACCAACCCCACGATGGAAGGCGACACCACGTCGCTGCACATTCAGAACATCGTCCAGCAGCGGTTCCCCAAGGTGGCCATCACCCGCCTCGCCCGCGGCCTGCCGACGGGCAGCAGCATTGAGTTCGCCAATAAGAACATGCTGACGGACGCGATGGCGGGCCGGCAGCGGGTGTAGGGCCGCCTCTGATCCGTCCGATAGAGCGGCGTTCATTCGGCCGTTAACTCGATGCGCGGTGCGCTCGTTACAGACCGCACAGGCCAACCCCCTCTGCCTGCATCATCACGTCCGAGTAGCGAAACGAGCCGCCTGCACTCGATTCCAGAGGTACGGTTTTGCCATCGAACGCCTCGCAGGCCGCAAAACAGCGGACCGGGGCAAAGGTTGTTTTATGGCTATGACGGTTTCCAATCGTTCGCGCATCATTGCTCTCACCGCGGCCGTCATTGCCGCCGGCATGCTTAGCGGCTGCCGCAGCACCGACCCGGCCGTCAAACGCTCGCAGCAGGCGGCGGACGTGCTGGTCGATACCAGCGCTTCGCTGGCGTCGGGCGAGCAAACCGTCATGCAGTCGCAGGAGGCGCTGCGCACCCTCGGCCAGGCGAAGGGCGACCTTCGCCCCGCGTTTGACCTGTTCGTCACCCAGCTTGAGAACGTCCGCAAGCAGGCCGCCCGGTTGAGGGACGAAAGCGAAGTCGTGAAGTCGCAGGCCGCGATGTACTGCTCGGCCCGGCAGACGGACGTGAAGACGATCAGCAACGATGAGATGCGCCAAGTGGCCGAGCGGCGCGCCGCCCACGTTCGCGAAGAGTGCGACAACATTAAGGAACGCTACGCCCAGGTGAACGCGTCCTTCGATCGCTACATTCGCAACCTGAGCGACCTGCAGACGTACTTGGCCAACGAACTGAACTACGGCGCGCTCGATAGCGGGCAGAAGTGGGTCGACGAAGCCCTCAAATCCGGCGAAGCCCTGCGCGGCAACATTCGCGCCCTGTCGTTCCAGGTGGAACTGACGGGCAACATGCTCTCGCCGGTGCCATTGGCCGCCACGCGCTGGCCGAACCCGATCATCCCGACCGAAGCGCTCGCCGAGCGGCCGCAGTAACAGCGGTCTAACGATCGGGCTGGGCGTAAGATGGGGCTCTGCCTCTTCGGCGCAGCAGAACCCCTGCTGGAATGACAACCCCAAGCGCGGTGGGCTC
>JAQGHK010000454.1 GCA_028288875.1 Phycisphaerales bacterium
CCTCGGGCCCCAATTAGCATCAGCTTCGGTAAGGGAGCCTTCTTGCTTGTCTGGAATCCAATCACGTCAAGCGGCAGCGGGGGAGACTGGGCACTCACCAATCCTGGCCGCACGATCGCTTGCATGCCCGGCGGCCATGAGGACGTTGGGTTCTATCCGAACCCCTTTAAGGCCCTTTGGAAGACGGTGGAGCGTACGTTATTCGCGCGCTCAAATACGATCGCATATAACGACCTGAGCGAGACGGTCCTTGAAATCGCCACTGGCCTCTCGGCTGACATCAAGATTGAGCGGGCTCGATGAACGAAGCACCATTAACCCGCTTGCTCCTGACCGAAACCCAGACTTCCGAAATGCTATCCGTGTGTCCCCGAACGCTCTTCGGGCTCCGAAAGGCCGGAAAAATCTCCGCTTCAAAAATCGGTAGCCGCGTTGTGTATCATGTCGACGAAGTTCGACGTTTCGCTTCTGAATCAATCGGCAAGGTCGTCACCATCGGCACACCTGCCCCAAGGACAAACTAACCCATGGCATCCATCAGCCACGGCAAGACAGGTTCGACACGAATCTTGTTCATCTGCCCAACGTCAGCAACACCGATCCGTCGGACCATCCGGCCCGGTCGCCTCAATAAGCACGACCAACTGGCATGGAAAGGGTGGATCGAATCGATCGCTACTTCCAAGCGCCTCAACGCCGCTCTTGAACCACGAGCGGTCTCCTGGCTCGCCGCACTCCCAGACCAGACCTATGCCAAGATCGCCGCTGCCGACCTTGTGCCACCTCGGCATGCAAAGGCGATCCAGCGGACCGACGTCGCGGGCTTCTTCGACGATTATCTCGCCTCTCTACAGATCAAGGCATCGACAAAGACCACCTACGAGCAGACCAAGCGAACGCTCGCTGAGTTCTTCGGAGCCAAAGCGGACCTCTCGGATATCACGCCCGTCAAGGCCGCTAAGTTTCGAGACTGGATGGCCAACGACCAGTTGCTCGCTCCGGCAACGATCAGCCGCCGCTTGAAGATGTCTCAGCACGCAATGAAGAAGGCTGTGAAGTGGAAACTCATCGCTGAGAACCCATTTGAAGACATCAAGGCGGGGCCCCAGACCAACCCAAGCCGCCAAGCCTTCGTCACCCGCGAGACCATCGATAAGGTGATCGCAGCTTGCCCAGATGACGAGTGGAGGGCCATCGTGGCCCTCGCTCGCTTTGGGGGCCTTAGGAGCCCTTCAGAGATTCTGATGCTCCGATGGGCAGACATCGACTGGGCTGCGAAGCGGTTCACGGTCTACAGCAAGAAGAATGAGCGCTTTGAAGGCAAGCGACTGAGGATTGTGCCCCTGTTCCCCGAACTGGAGCCAGTCCTGCTCAGGCTGCTTCAGGGGGCCAAGGGCGGTCAGGAGTTCGTCATCACTCGCTACCGGATGCAGAGCGCAAACCTGCGGACTCAACTCAAGAGGATCATTCGTAAGGCGGGGGTGGAGTCTTGGGAAAGGCTCTTCAACAACCTGCGTGCGTCACGAGAAACCGAACTGGCTCGTGACTACCCGCTGCACGTCGCGTGCTACTGGATCGGGAACTCTCCGAAAGTCGCCTCAGACCACTACCTTCAGGTCAGAGAGGGAGACTTTGAACAGGCAGTCAAAAAAGCGGCACAGAATGCGGCACAGTACACACCCGCACCGATCGGCAAGGAACAGCAAGTTTCGAATGTTGACCCTCATTTTGAGGCCAATATTCCACTTCTTGCCGGTCCCTGCGGGCCCTTGCAGGCCGAAACTATGAGCTTGGTGGGGTTCGAACCCACGACCCTGCGATTAAAAGTCGCATGCTCTACCAACTGAGCTACAAGCTCGAACACCGCGATCGCCCGCCGGGTGGGCGGGCGATCGGGCGGGCCATTGTACGGTAGCCGGCGACGCTGCACAACGCATTTGCGCTTCGGCGTTAAGGATGCCGAAAAACGCTGGTTACGACCCGCGGATGGCCGCTTACGACGGGCGGGTGGTCGCCGGTTTGGTGGTGGCGGACGATTTGGGCGTCACCACGAACCGCAGGGTGGTTTCCGGGCGAAGGTACTTGGCGAACACGCCTTGCACGTCTTCCTTGGTAAACGTGTCGAACACGCCCGGCAGCGATTTCAGGTCCGCGATCGGCCGCTTGCGGTAGGTCAGTTCCGAGAGCTGCACCATCCACCAGTCCGGCTCACGCATGCTGGTGGTGACTTCGGTCATGATCTGCTTTTTGGCCGTGGCCAGCTCCTCATCGGTGGGGCCGGTCTTGGCGAAATCGTTGAACATTTCCATGACGACGTCGGCCAACTTCGTGCCGTTGGTCGGATCAGTCATGCTGCCCGCCGCGAAAACGCCGGTGCCTTTCAAACCGCGTGACGGCCGGCTGGACGCGTTGATGCTGTAGACCAGTTGTTCCTTCTCGCGAATGCGATCGATCATCCGGTTCGTCATCACCTCGGCGGCCACGCTCAGCGGGCGGCGATCCAGGCTGTTTTCATCGCTGCCAATGAAGCCGGCGAACGCCAAGGCCTTCGGCGTCACGCTGTCGAACACGACGTTGGCCTCGAACGGACCGCTGGCGCGCTTGAGGGTTCGCAGGGAATCGAGCGCCTCGAAGTTCGCACCGCGCTTGGGCAGTGAGCCCAGGTACGTGGCGACCAGCTTTGTGGCCTCTTCCTGCTTGATGTCGCCAACGACGGTGACTTCGATCGCGGCGCTGCCGGCGATGCGCTTGAACCACGCCTCGGCCTGGTCACGGGTGAGCCGCTGCACGTTGCTTGGCGTCAGCGGCATGAACCGCGGGTCGCCGCCAAGCAATGTCAGATCACGTGCCAGTTCGAGCTGGGCACGGGGATCGCGTGCCTGCTTTGCGATCGCCTGCAGTTGCTGTTTCTTCCAATCGTCGACGGCCGACTGTTCCAGCTTGCCGTCGGTCAGCAGGGCGTAGCCGAGCTGCAGCGCGGTCGGCAGATCCTTATTGGTGGCTTTGATGCCGATGGTCATCAGATCGCGACCGATATCGCCAGCGAGGGTGAGGTTTTTTGCGATCAGCAGGTCCTTGATCTGGGTGCTGGTCAGGCGGCTGGTGGCGGGGCGATCGAGGATCGCGCCGGCGAGGTCGCTGACGCCATGATTCTCGGCGGTTTCTTCGAGCTGGCCGCCCGGCAGATTGATCGTGACGAGAATCTCGTCTTTCTTGTAGTCGCTATATTTGTGGTGCATCACCACGCCGTTGGCGAACGTGGTGGTGGCGACGGCAAGGTCCTTGTCGGTTTCTTCCGAGGCGATGGTGCCGGCCGCCGGAGCGGCAGCGAGCAGGTCGCCGCCGGCGTCGGAGGCGCTTGGCGCTTCAGTTTTGGCCGACCAGGCCGCGTCGGCGGCGGCCAGCACCTCGGCCGGTGTGGGCGTTGGCGCTTCGGGTTTGCCGAGCGGCATGGACAGGACGTAGTCGTAATTCTTCGTGCCGAACGCGTCGTCAAACGCGGCCGATACTTCGGCGGCCTTCAGGCCCGTCGTGAGCTTCTTGAGCAGTTCCAGTTCCTGCGCCGCCGACATCAGCGGCTTATCCTGGCCGATGTCGCTGGCGATGCTGTCGATGACGGCGACCGAGTCGCGTGATTTTTCTGCCACGACGGCCTGCTGGGCATTGGCGAGAATGCCGCGGACGATCAGCTGCACCTCGGCGTCACTCACGCCATGTTGGACGGCGCGGTCGATCTCGGTGATCAGTGTCGTCAGCATCGGCTTCCAGTCCTGCGGTTCGCCACTGGCCTCCCCGCTGGAGGCCGTGCCTTCGTTGAAGAAGGTGTCAATGTCTGTGGCCGCGGCGCGGAAGGGGGCTTTGCCAGCGGCAATCAGATTGCCCAGGCGGCGATTGACGATGCCCGATGCCACCGACCGCAGCAGCGAGCGGCGGTACAGGTCCACCGTCGTGATCAGCGGCTCGGCCGGGCCGATGTGGGTGAGATCGAGCGAGCCGTTCACCTGCTCGCCGTCGGTATAGACGAACGCGCGGGGCTCGGTACTGACCTTGATGCCGGCCTTTTGCGGCTGGGTGGCAGGCGAACGGGCCTTGAGCGCGCCGAGCCACTGCTTGGCGACGGGCAGAATGTCATCGGGCTTCACATCGCCGACGACGATCAGCGTCATGTTTTCGGGGCGATACCAGGCGTCGTAGTAGTCACGAAACCTGGCCGGCGGGAACGATTTGATCTGCTCGGCGTCGCCGATGATGTCGTGCTTGGCCAGCTTCGTGCCGGCGAAAACGTCGCGCGCCTGCTGCTTCCAGATGCGCTGCCCGACGCCTTGGCGGGTGCGGTATTCTTCAAGAATGATCTTGCGTTCGCTGTCGATCTCCGTGTCCGAAAGCGACAATCCGCCGGCGTAATCGGAGAAGATTTTCGCAGCCAGTTCGATCGTCTTCGGCTGCGTGTTGGGCAGGTTCAGCTTGTAGAGCGTTTCCCAGAAATTGGTGTGCGCGTTCGTGTCCGCGCCGAACGTCATGCCCAGGCCGCCCAAGAGCGGCAGCAGCTTGCCGGGCGGGAAGTGGGTGCTGCCGTTGAACGCCATGTGCTCCAAGAAGTGGGCCAGGCCGTTTTGGGCGTCGGATTCGTTCAGCGCGCCGGTGCGGATGTGCAGGTACATCGCGACGCGGCCGGGCGGGTTGGCGTTGTGGCGGATCACGTACTTCAGGCCGTTTTCGAGCGTGCCGTACG
>JAQGHK010000478.1 GCA_028288875.1 Phycisphaerales bacterium
TGTTCCGCCGCGGGGGTGGGACAGCGTAGCGCCCACTTCCACATCGCCGGCGCTTTGGTACAGCAAGTCCCAGTCCTGTGGCCGCAAAAAGACGACGGGCATCCAGAGCTTCTACTAATGCACGATTAGGGACGGCACGCAGCATAAATAGGTTCCCCTCTCTCCAGACAATGGCAGGCTGCCGCGCTTTCCACGCAGTCTACAACAGCAGTCTCCGGCCAAGGGCTTCGGTTTACAAATCAAAGCGTGCTGGCCCGTTTCGGTACCAGAAAGGCCAGCGAATAGCAGCAATAACTGCCTTGGTCCGGTAACAAATCGGGTGGCGCGATTGGTCAGGCCGATCAAAAAGCCTTCTGTATGGAATCTGCTAAAGCCGCGCTCTGGACCGTCGATACAACTCATGTCGGCGGGATGACCGCTGCGGGAGAAAAGGAACGAAATGTCCACTACAGCCAAACTCAAAGACGTGCTCACCACCGGCGAAGTTGCCAAGATCTGCAACGTCGCTCCGCGCACGGTCAGCAAATGGTTCGACACCGGCACGCTGACGGGCTACCGCATTCCGGGCAGCAAAGACCGCCGGATTCCGCTGGCTCAATTGATTAAATTCATGAAGCACCACGGCATGCCACTCAACGGCCTGATGACGGGCGCCACCCGCGTCATGATCGTGGACGACGAGGCCGACATCGTTGAGGTGCTGGAACGCATCCTTGAAGATGAAGCCAAGTACGAAGTCGAAATCGCCAAGAGCGGCTTCATGGCAGGCATCACGGCCGAAAAGTCGCGGCCGCACGTGATCCTGCTCGATATGCATCTCAAAGATATTGACGGCCGTGAAGTGGCCAAGGTTGTGAAGAGCAACCCAGACCTGCAGCTGACGAAGGTGATCGCTATGAGCGGCACGCTCGGCGAAGCCGATCTGAAGAGCCTCGTCGGCAGCGGCTTTGACGGCTATCTGAAGAAGCCATTCAACGTGCGGCAGGTCATTCAGACGATCGAAGACGCCACGAATGTGACGTACTGATCGGCATCGCAACACAAGCAAATACAAATGAGGATCGGCCGGTGAATTCATTCACCGGCCGATCCTCATTTGATGGACGAATCCTTTACTGAAAGGCAGTAGGCGCGGTGCCGGGTTGGGCATCGGCAGGCTGGGTGGACGGGGCATCGTTACTGTTATCGGGCCGGCGACGCCCTTCACCGCGCGGCGGGCCGTCCCAGCGACCAGGGAAGTTGCCGGACGGTGGGCCGCCGGGACCGAATCCGCGACCGCCGCCAGGGCCACCCCATCGATTCGGCAAATCGCTTTCAAACGGTCGGTCACCCGTCAGCCGGGTGATCTGGCGATCGATCAGCTTATCGACGCCCTTCTGGTCCGCGTCCAGCCGATCCTGCTCGTCCTGAAGCGTCTGGCGGATGGCTTCAATGCGGTCCTGCCGTTCCTGCAGAACATCTTTAACGAGCGCGCCGACTTTCTCACGCAGCGTCTTGGCAAGCGACGCGTCCTTAGGATTCCGCCGGGCACGCACGGTGGCGGCCCAGGCGTCGTCTTCCAGCCGGCCTTGGCGCACTGCGGCGTCGTAAAGGCTCGGCATTTGGTTCTGCAGCTTCTGCAGCGTGCGATAGCGCGTGGTCATCCGCTCTTTGAGCCCGACAACGGTGGGTGAGTCCGGGCCGCGCTGGTTTTGAACGGCTTCGAACTGGGCCCAGCGATTAGGGAAATTCTGTTTGGCGAAAGTGACGATTTCCTGCCATTCCTCTTCGTCCGCGGGCTCGGCGGGTTCGGCGATGTCACGGTTGTAACGCAGGGCGGGGCCGAGAATATCGCTAAGGCGCAGCAACCGGTCGCCGAACGGCGAAACGCGGACGGTCGGCGACGGGCGGCTGGCCGGCACGCGCGCGGCGGCACGGTCAGATCTCTTCGGCGCCAAGTACTTCGCGGCATCCTGCACGTCCGGCTGGGTCGCCGGCACTTCCGCGAGCGCAGTGCAGGCAACGGCCAGACCAAGCAGGCCGGCACCGACAAAGCGAACTCGGCGAGTGGGCAGCAGTTTCATTGCGTCAGGCTCTCCAGATAATTCAATTCGGACAGCGGCTGTTCGATGCCCAAGCGCGGTTCGACGACCATCGCGTCGAACTGCATGGCGATCTGATCATCGGAAAGATCGCCCAAATCTCGATCGGCATCGCCGCGGAAGACGGTAGCAAATCCTGGCTCGACATTCGTTGGTGTCACATTGACGGCCAGATCGTCGCGCACTTTGTACCACCAGCCGCCCATGACCATCACCATGAGCAATGCTGCGACGGCCGGGTATAGCGTCCAGGTCGGCGGCCGCCACAGGCGACCGCGCGCGGCGTCGATCGGCAACGGATCAGCCGAGCGGATCGCGCCAACAATCTGCTGAACCGCCGGCCCGACGGGCGGCAGGGACAGGGCCTTCGCGTCGGCACATAGACGGCCGTCGAGGGCATAAAATGCCTTGGCCCATTCGCCGCCTTCATCCGGGTTCATCGCGAGGCGCGCTTCGACCATCACGCGCTGCGCCTCGGGCAACTCGCCGGCCAAGTGCAGCAGCAACAGATCGTCGTCACTGAGCGTATCCAAGAGGTTGTCCGGCAGCGGCGTCATGGTCGGCTTTCTCCGGTGTCGTCCAGCATTCCTCGCAGGCGGATCAACGCCTTGTGCATTCGTCCCAACGCGGTGTTCAACGGGCAGCCGAGCGATTCGGCGATCTCCGTGAACTTTAGCCCGCCGTAATACCGCATCACCAGCACCTGCCGCTGGGCCTCGGGCAGGTTCGCAATGGCCGTCCGCAATCGCGCCGCTTCTTCGGCGGACTGCACCGCGTCATGTGCCGCGTCCTCGGCCGGGGCCGTGGCAAATTCCAGGGCCGCATCACCGGCCGGCTCGCGACGGCGGCGACGCCAAAGGTCGTTGGCCTTATTCGTCGCGATCCGAAACAACCACGACTTAAACGACCCGCCCGCACTCGGGCTAAATCGATCGACATGCTGAAGTACGCTCAGCCATGTCTGCTGGTGCAATTCTTCCGCCACCGACTGCTGCCCGCCCAATCGCAGCAGGTAGCCCATGAGCGGGCTGTGGTAGCGTCGCACCAGCGCTTCGGCCGCCCGGGTATCGCCCTTCCGCAACCGCTCGACCAGCGCCGCGTCCGAGTCGGCATCGGCCGGTCGCGGGGTTGAGGTCAGCAGGCTCAGCGGCATGTCCGATGCACGGGTCGTCATAAGCTTTAACGGGCTGGGGGCGAAATTATTCTACCATGAGTTTGAACGGTCTCGTACCCCGGCGTTTTAGGGCTGGTCCTTCGTCGGTTACTCGCCGTTTGCTGGCTACCGACGCGACACAAGGGTATTTTCGCGGGCATGATGCGTCGCGCCGCCCCCGGTATTGCTCTCGTCCTGGCCCTCGGCGTCCGTTCCTTCGGGCAGGCGGCCCCGGAAAGCGTGTACGCCCCGCCGGAACTCCCCCGCCCGGATCAGGGCGTGAACGAAGGCGCCGTGCATTTCGGGCTGGGGCTTTCGTACTTCACAGACTACGTCTACCGCGGCGTAGAAGTTTTTGAAGTGCCGGCCCACGAAGACTCGCTCAATCTGCAGATCGATACCAAGCTCAGCTTCGACCTCGGCAAACTGCCCCACCCGTATGTGGCGGTCTTTGCCAACATTGCCGACTCGGATCCGCTCAGCAATTTTCAGGAAATTCGCCCAACCGTCGGCTTTGATTGGACGATCAAGCCGCTGGTCATCAGCGGCGGCTACACCACCTACCTCTATCCGGAGCGCGACCAGCGCCAAACCAGCGAAGTCTTCATGGGCTTGGCGCTCGATGAAAAGACGCTTTACCACGGCGACCCGATCCCCGTGCCTTACATCATGGCGGCTTATGATTTCGATTTGTACAACGGCGTTTATGTCGAAGCCGGGCTGCGATATCGGTACGCCTTCGATGAAATCGGCCTGACGCTCACCGGGTCGGCCAGCGTGGCGTATGTCGCGGGATATACCGCCTATATCGATGGCGACAACGGCAGTATCGAACCCGGCTTTTTCACCAGCGGCGACACCGCCCGCAAGAACATCAACGGCCTACAGCATTACCAGGTCGGTCTGACGGCTGAATATTCGCTGAACAAGCTGTTTAATGTCTCTACCCGCTATGGCGATTTCGCGTTGCGGGGCAGCGTTTATTACACCGACGGCATCGACGACGCCCCCGCCGCCACGACCCAGATCTGGGGCGGCGCGGGGATTGTTCTGTCGTATTGACCTGCTGGGAAAAGACTTACAGAGCGAAGGGCTGCTTGCCTGGGACTTACTGAGCGGTCGCCTGAGTGGTGGCGATGGTCAGGACATCGTCCTTCATCTGGGCGACGCCGCCGCTGATGGCGAACGTCTGCTTCTTGCCGTCGGCACCGTCGATGGTCAGGACACCTGTACCAAGCTTCAAAAGGATGGGCGCGCGACCCGGCAGGAAGCCGATCAGGCCGTCATGAGCGGGCACAATGGCCTGCTTGGCTTCGGCGTCTAAAACCTGCATCTCCGGCGTCACGACTACACAGCGAAAAGCCATCCCAAGCGCTCCAGATAAAGGGCCATTCAGTTTAGACCGGGCCGCCCCCCGACGCAATCACCGGGGACAATCAACCGCGCCAATCAGGCACAATTGCATTGAACCATTCCGCGGGCCTGTTAAGATGTGGTTTGGTTCACCTTGTCACCGCGCCTGGCGCGGTGATTCGCTTTTACTAGAGAACGCGGAGCGTTTTTATGCATATTGTCAGTGCCGAAGAAAAGGCGCAGCTCGAGAAGAAGCGCGAAGACATGTACGTCGCGAAAATCGACGCGCAGGAACGCATCCGCAAGGCGGCCGCCCTAGGTGATCTGTCGGAAAACGCCGAATATCACTTCGCCAAAGAAGAAAACCGCACCCTCGAGCGCGAACTGGCCGAACTCGAACACAAGCTGAAAAACGTGGCCGTTGTCAGCAATGATGACGTCCCCGAAGGCATGGTCTACCTCGGCCACACCGTAAAACTGCTGGATCTGGATGACGACAGCGAGCAACTCGTCCGCATCGTCGGCGAAGCCGTCCCGCCGGATGCCAATTCCGACGTCCTTCCCGTCTCGGCCAGCAGCCCGATGGGCGAGGCCCTGATGAAGCAAAGCGTCGGTTCGACGATCAAAGTCAAAGCCCCTCGCGGCACGCTGGCGTTCAAGATCCTCGAGATCATGTAAACCGCCTCGTTCGGCTTAAAACCGATCAAGCGGCGTCGCCCAGCGACGCCGCTTTTCGTTTGGCCTCAACTCAGACGCGTCTTGGCGACATCCGCTCCATTTTGATGTCCGATTTCACCGGCCCGCGTACATTTGAATCCAAATGACGCTCAACTCCTCTGCCAATCGACGTTCAGCCTGGGTCCGCCGTACCGCCGCAATCGCCGCCGCGGCGTTCAGTCTGCTGGCGTCTGGCCAATCCGCCCGCGCCGATGGCATCGACATCTCGCCACTCGTGAACGAAAACACGTTCGCCGTCGCGCGGGTCGATGTCTCGAAGCTGAAGCTCCGCGCCGTGGCCGACTGGGTGCAGCAGACGCTGCACGAGGCGAAGGTGCCCGATGCCCTCACGCAGGACGTCATTCGCGGCATCAAGATGGGCACGCAGACCGCCCAGCCGATCGTCGATGCGATGGCCCGCGCCGGCGTCACGCAGGTCGCGTTCGTCGTGAACCTCGACGAGAAAGGCTTCCGCGAACAGCCGCACGTCATGATGGCGATCGCCACCGCCGACCCCGACGCCATCACCGCCGCCATCCGGCCGATCAAAGCCGTCACGACCGACCTTGACGGCGTCACCGTCTGGTCCGCCCCCGCCGCGCCCGATTACGTTCGCCAGATCACGCCATCGCCGCGGCCCGACCTGATCGCCGCCATCGCCGAGCCGGGAGCGAA
>JAQGHK010000482.1 GCA_028288875.1 Phycisphaerales bacterium
GACTGATGAAAACGCTGGTCGTCATCGTCAACTACCGCACGCCGGCCCTCGTAGTCGACTGCCTGCGCTCGCTCGCGCCCGAGCTGACGCCGGGCAGCCACGTCGTGGTGACTGATAACTTGTCGCCCGACAACTCAATCCAGGTCATCGGCAACGCCATTAGCGACAACGGCTGGGGCGACTGGTGCACTTTCCTGCCGCTGCCGAAGAATGGCGGTTTCGCCTACGGCAACAACGAAGCGATCAAGGCGTTTCAGGATCAAAAGCCGCAATACGTCTGGCTGCTGAACCCGGACACGATCGTGCTGCCGAAGGCGCTGATCGAACTGGAAAGCTTCCTCGATAGCCACCCCGCCGCCGGCATCGCGGGCGGCCGGGCGGAAAACCGGGACGGCAGCGTCCGCCGCAGCTGCTTTCGCTTTATCTCGCCACTGGGCGAGCTCGAAGGCGCGATGCAGTTCGGCCCGATGACGAAGGTTCTGAAATCGCACGTCGTCGCCCCGGCCATCCCGAATACGGACGAAAAAGTCGGTTGGGTCAGCGGGGCCAGCATGCTGATCCGCCGCGAAGTGTTCGAGAAAATCGGCCTGCTCGACGACGGGTACTTCATGTACTTTGAAGAGACCGATTTCTGCCTGCGGGCCGCCCGGGCGGGCTTTGAATGCTGGTACGTACCGACCAGCCGCATCATTCACCTTGTTGGCCAGGCCAGCGGCGTGACGGGCGCGCAGCGCGTCGCCAAGCGTCGGCCGAAATACTGGTTCGATTCCCGACGGCGATACTTTTCAAATAATTTCGGCCGCTCAACTTTGCACACGGCGAATGCAATTTGGCTGGCCGGATATCCGATAGGGAGACTATGGCGACTGCTGCGTCTCAAACCTCGCGAGGATCCGCCGCGGCTGTGGTGGGATTTTCTGCGTTACAATTACTTTCCATGGGCCCAATGAACGACGAACAACGCATCGCCGCCGCCCTGGCCCCTTCGCCGGTCAGCGCTTCCAATGGGAACGTTTCGCCGGACGAACAGCCGGACACGGACAAGGTCCTGGGCTTCTATAATGAGAACCCCACGGGCATCTCGTTTTGGGCGCTGCTTCGCGAAGACTGGGAAACGCACGAGAAAGATTTCCTCAGCCAAGGCCTTTGGGCGGTCGCCTGCAATCGGTTTGGCAATTGGCGCATGGGCATCAAGCCCAAGATTGTTCGGCTGCCGTTCACGATTCTCTACAAGCTGTCCTACAAGCTTGTTGAGTGGACCTGCGGCATCAGCCTGAACTACACGGTGAAACTCGGCCGGCGGGTGCACATCTGGCATCATGGCGGGATGATCCTGGGCGCGCGTTCCATCGGCAACGACGTTCACATCCGCCAGAACACCACCTTCGGCGTCGCCCGGCGTGGCGACCCGCGTTGGATGAAACCGACGATCGGCGACCGGGCCGACATCGGCACCGGCGCTGTCATTGTCGGCGGTATCACGATTGGCCATGACAGCGGCGTCGGCGCGAATGCTGTGGTCACCAAGGACGTGCCGCCGAACTGCATTGCCGTCGGCGTGCCTGCGATAATCAAACGTAAGGGTGAGCGGACAAAGCCTGTTGCGCCAAGCGGTGGGACCGACCGTCTTATCCCCTCGCCCGGTACGCCGGGAGAGGGCTAGGGAGAGGGTCTGCTGTGCCGCCGGGCAACTTGACATTCGAATTGAAGTCCTCACCCTAACCCTCTCCCGGCAATACCGGGAGAGGGAACCAGAACCGCCGATTCGAGGTCCATATCGCCGCAATCTTTGGCATCGTCGCGATCGGTCGAAACGAAGGCGAGCGCCTTCGCGCCTGCCTGGCCGCTGCGAAAAAGGCAGACGCGGCGGCCGTCGTTTACGTGGACAGCGGATCGACGGATCAGTCGCGGCAACTCGCGCGCTCGCTGCATACCGACGTCGTCGAGCTCGACTTATCGATTCCCTTCACCGCCGCCCGCGCGCGCAACGAAGGCTTCGCCCGGCTTCTGAAGCTTCGGCCGGACGTGGAGTTTGTTCAATTCCTCGACGGCGACTGTGAGCTGCGCGACGGCTGGTGTGAGCGCGCGATCACCGAACTGAACGCCAAGCCGAAGGCGGCCGTGGTGTGCGGCCGGCGGCGTGAGCGGTTCCCTGAGGCGTCCGTCTACAACCTGTTGTGCGATATAGAGTGGGACACGCCGATCGGCCAAGCCGCTTCGTGCGGTGGCGACGCGATGTTCCGCGTGTCGGCCTTCCGGGCCGCCGGCGGTTACAACGCCGACATCATCGCCGGTGAGGAGCCGGACCTTTGCTTTCGCTTGCGTGAACTCCATCACGAGGTCTGTCGCATCGACGCCGAAATGACCTGGCACGACGCGGCCATGACAAAGTTCAGTCAGTGGTGGAAACGCAACGTCCGCGCCGGCCATGCGTATGCCGAGGGCAATGCCCGGCACGGGAAAGCGCGCGAGCGATTCTGGGAAAAAGAGGTCAAAAGCAACAAGACCTGGGGCACCGCCGCCCTGCTGCCGTTTGCATGGCCGTTGCACACGGCGCTCGCGCTCAAGATCGCGCATTACATGCACCATCAGCGCGGCGTGCCCTCCGGCGCGGCCCTGCGCTATGGCGTGGCCACCGCGATCGGCAAACTGCCGCAGATGCTCGGCCAGCGGAAATATTACGCGGATCGTAAAGCGGGCCGGCGGGCGGCGATCATTGAATACAAAGGGCCGGCGAAGCACTGACGTCGCCGCCTATGGCGTGTGCGATTCCACTGCGAGGCCGCCGTTCTCGATGCCATTGAATCGATCTGCGTTCGCCAAGCCAAGCCATTTGTCATCGCCCGGCGTGAGGAAGACGTTCGCGTAGACCCAGTCGTTCAGCGCGGCGACTGGTTCCGTCGGATTCATCGAAAGATGGCGAAGGATCGCTGGCCGAAGGCGCATGTCATTGAGCACTTCATCTTGAGCGATCGTTCGGCGGAGATTAGACAACGCGGCATCGACCGCCTCAGCAGACCACTCGTCCGGCATCTTGCGACGCATGAGCGCGAGCGACGGCGCATCAAACGTAATTGCCTGAATCGCCGCTTCAGGCACGGCCGGCGGCAACGTGACGAACGGATTGCCGGTGATCGTTCTCACCGCCGTCGATTGCACCATTGATTTTGAAACGGCCAGCCGCCCCGCCGCCACGGCATCGCGATTGGGCCGCGCAGCGTTTCCCGGCACAGCAGCGGCCGTCAACGCTGCGGACCACGCGCCTTGGCGATCTTCCAAACCCACCTGAGCAAGCTTCGCGTCGGCAGATAGCCGCGCAACGAACGTGGCCGGCGAATAAAGGCCCGGCAGCGCGTCGACGACATTTCCTTTTTCATCGAGCACGTAATGAATGCTGTTGCCCGTCACGGTCGTGACCATCTTTCGGCCATCACCGAAATCGATCGTCAGCTTCGGAGCCGGCCGCACGCTCTGCCAATGCAGCACGAACTGGGTGCGGAGCACATCTGCGACGCGTGCATTGGCGTACAAGGTGGTGCGAAAGAAGCGGCTGTTCGCGCAGCTGAGTTCTTCATCCAGCCGGCCAAGTAATCGAAGGGAAAGGACGG
>JAQGHK010000509.1 GCA_028288875.1 Phycisphaerales bacterium
TCGTCCTTCGGCACATAGATGGCCTGGGTCTGGTCCATGCCCTGCTTGTTGACGAAGAAGTTCCACTGACGCCCCGACGACGCGTCATTCCGGTACAGACCGTCGGCATCGAGGTTCACGGCCACCGCGTTCGCGTTCCCGTTCAGTGCGATCATCTGGATGGCGTCGAAGATCAATACGATTTCTGATCCTCGCTTGATAGACGTCAACTTGTACGGCTTGAGCCCTTTGCCGAAGCCGCTGAAGCCGTCGTTGTTCGGACTGATGTCGGGCATCAGACGCGGGTGCGACGAGTAGTGCAGCGTGCGATCGATGGTAGTAGTCGCCAAGCCGATCTTCGCGGTCGGGCAGGTGAACATGCCTTGGATCTTGCTCTTGTCCGAGCCGTTCTGGTTGGTGTAGCTGTCGCCGCCCTTGCCGAGGGTCGACGTGATCAGGATGGCCCAGTCGGTGGCGCGGTCGGTTTCGGCAGGCGTCGGGCCGATGCCCGTCTTCGACGTGCCGTTCCAATAGCCGTACGGCAAAGTCCCCTTGCTCGTACCGGTATAGATGCCGATCGCCTGCCCGATCGATCGCAGGTTGGACAGGCACTTGACCTTGTTGGCCGCCTGCCGGGCGGAATTAAGCGATGGCAGCAGGATGCTGATCAGCAAAGCGATGATGCCAATCACGACCAGCAGTTCCACGAGCGTAAAGGCCGATGCACGACGCGATGGATAACGCGATGCACGATCCGTGGCGTGACGCACAGCGGGAATAAAACAAAAAGACATAGCAAACTCCTGTTTCCAACCGCATTCAGCAAAGCCAACCGCAGCCGGGGCCGCGGCAAGACCGCCGTGCGCCGGTCAGGCGCACGGCGGTCATGAGGGAGGAGTCCGCATCAGGCCCCGCGGCGACGCCGCAGCAGCGCTACGCCCGCGACACTCAGCAGGCCGAGCGACGCCGGCTCGGGTGTCGCCGTCACGTCGGTCAGTGACGCGTCGTCGACGAACATCGAGCCGCCGGCGTTGTTGGGATTGTTCATGAATGCCAGGACCTGCACCTTGGAGGCGCCCGCTGGGGCTGCGGCCGTGAGGCTTATCTGGGTCCAGACGTCCTTGGGCGACGCGCCGCTGAGCGTAGGGCTGATGACGGATGCGCCGATGGCATTGCCGAGGGCGTCCTGCCAGGTCAGGCGGATGTCTTCAGTCTGGGCCGCCCCACCGCCGAGTGGGTCGCTGGTGGCGTTCAGGAAGAACGCCGATGCGGTGTAGGTATCGCCGCCGGTGATGTTGACGGTCTGGTAGATGCCGCAGTTCGGTCCGGAATAGGTCTTGCCAGCCTGCGTGCCGCCGTGGGCGAAGCTGGCGGTGTAGAAGCCGGTGTAATTCGGCGGGGCCCAGTTGTTCCAGCTGTTCCACGGGGTGGTGCCGGCCGTTGCCACGTCGCCGGTCCCGGCGTTTGGCGAGCCATCGATGCCCGCCTCAAAGCCCGGCGACAGCAGCAGGTTCGCCGCAGCCGCCGGTCGGGCATAGCCGACCGCCATCAGACACGCGGCAAATCCGCAGACGCGAAGCCCAGCCGACACAATTTTCGCAAAGCTCATTCTGTCCTCCTCAAAACACTCTCAACGCCCGAACGAAGTGAACCCCCACAACGCCGATTCAGCTTAACTCCGATGCCTTAATTACCTAATTCGTTTTGCGTAATTAATTTCATGCTTTGCGACATCTTCTGTGGCGTTTTGCTACAGTCGAAACTGAAATGTTGACGAACGGCTCCAGACCAACCCGGCACACAAATCGTACACATGTCGCGCGGCCAGTTAGTGTCATAACAGTCGGAGGGATCTATGTTTAGGATCGGAATCGAGCTTGATTTCGCGGGCGCTTATGGCCGGAGCGTGCTCCGCGGCGTGGTGCGCTACGCGTACACCCGCAGCGACTGGGAGTTCGTGCTGCCACCAATGTACTCATTGGCTCAATCCAAGCTGGGTGCCGAGCGCGTCGATGGCATCATCACGATGGTCCATTCCGTCCGGACGCTGCAGCGATACCGCCGTCAGGGCGGGCCGCTGGTGAACGTTGCGCGGACGCTTTCTGCCGACCAACTGGAGCGGGCGGGAATCCCATCCGTGCTCCCCGCCGACGTGCAGGTGAGCGAGATGATTTTCGATTACCTGTGGGAACGCGGCTTCCGCGCGTTCGCCTTTTGCGGCCATCCGACAGCGTCATGGTCACGGTGTCGCGAGAAAGGCTTCCGGGAGGCCTGCCGGCGGCGCGAGGTCTATCCAATGGTGGCTCACTCCACAGAAGTCATTGCTGAAAACTGGATTCGTGAACTTCCCAAGCCCTGCGCGCTGATGTGCGCCAACGACCGCTTCGCCTGGAACGCCATCGACACCTGCCGCAGCTGCGGCATCGCGGTTCCGGAAGAAGTGGCCGTCATCGGCGTGGACAATGACACCTTTCTGACCGAGATGGCCCGCCCCACGCTTTCCAGCACCGAACTCGGCGGCGATCGCATCGGCTTTGAGGCGGCCCGCCTGCTGGACCTCCAGCTTAGCGGCCATGCCGTGCCGCAGACGGTGACCGAAATCGCGCCCGTCGGTGTGATTACCCGGCATTCGACCGAAGTGCTCAGCATTGAAGACAGCGTCGTCGCCGAGGCAGTGCAGTTCATCCGCCAGAATGCGTCGCGGGCCATCAGCGTGGAAGACGTGCTACGCGCGGTCGCTATGAGCCGGCGGAATCTGGAGCGGCGCTTTCGTCGGGCGATGCGGCGCAGCCTGCTGGAGGAGATCCGCCGGGTCCACATCGATCGCTCGGCCAAGCTGCTTCGCGACACGGAGCTGCCGATCCCCCAGATCGCCCTGCAGTCCGGATACGCGAGTCACGTGCGCTTCAGCACGGTCTTTCGCCAGGAAATGGAAACAACACCCACGAATTACCGCCGGAAATTCCGCACCAGGCCGCTTTGATCGGCCGGCCGGATAGCGAAGTTATTCTCGCTATGACTTGCGAAATCGTCATCAGACGAGCGGCCAGAGCGGCTGCGTGATGGCCGTACCAGGCGCAGGATAGCCGCCGTCCGCGTCAGACAATGCCAGGACCCAGTCATGGCCATTGTCGCGCTGACTGGGCGGCGTGAACGTCTGCGTACCTGCGTTCGCGAAAGTGCCAGCCCACGCACTTTCACCGCTCGTCGGGTCGAACCACCAAGCCGCGATCTCGCGACCGCGGATGCGGCCCATCCGCACCGACAGTGGCGAACCGTTGCCGCTATAGAGAAGTGCATAATCCTCGCCGCGGCACGCCACGGCCTGCGCGGCAGTGCGACCCGTCCGAAGCGTGTCGAAATTTTCGATCATCGCGTCATCGCGGACACGGCCGGCCAGCGGGCGCGAGAGCACCAGGGCGCGGAGGACGTGCAGTTCGCGAACGCCGGGCGCTTCGAGGACGTCCTGCCACGCATTTCGTGCGCCAAACTGCGGCACAAATCCATCGGCCGGATCCCAGGCCTGCCAGAGACTGTTGTGGCCGTACGTGTGCCCGGCCGCCCCGCCAAGGACGGACCAGTACGCCGCCAGCCGCAGATCGTAAAGGGATAGCCGCGGCGCATCGTTTTCTTTCACCAGATCGAGCGTGATATCCTCGTACGGCGGCTCCGTGTTGATCGTCGGCCGATGCGGAATACGGGCGTAGTCGCGGGCGATCAGGTCGAAGTGCGCGTTGAACTCAGGGGTGGCGGTCGGGCCCTCATTCTTCGGGTCAGTGTGCGAGCTTTGAACGGAGTCAAAGCTCATCCAATCACCCAGCGCGTACGCCGACGACGACTGGTGGCCTTTGGGGTGGTAAGTGAACAGCGGCCGCGCGTCCGGCCCGGCGCCGGCAAGAATGCCGCGCGCCATGGCGTCCCAGACGTGCTCAACCCCCGTCGGCAGGTAATCGCCACCCAGATTCCAGATGACGTTCAGTCGATGGCCGTACCGGCGGCCCAGAATGGCGCCGTATTGGCCGGCGTTAACGACGTCTATGCTCCCGTTGGCAACGTTTTCCGCCCAAGCCGGCAGCACCGCGACGAACAGACCGCAGGCCGTAGCGGCATCCAGAATCGAGTCGAAGCGTTTGAGAAACGGATCATTCAGTCGATCGGCCGAGAAGCCATCGCAACGACAGATCGAGTCGCCCTGCACATTACGGCCCGCAATCCAGCCGAGCGGCGTAATCAGCGGCATCTGGATCACGTTAAAACCTTGGGCGGCTCGCGTGCTCAGGTACCACTCGACGCCACGGCCGTCTGCCGATTCGGCGTCGAGACGCATACGCGTGGCGATTTCCCATGCGGTGTCGCCGAGCCAGAAGAATGGCGTGCCGTCCGCGTGGCAGAGTTGCCGGCGATCGGGTGAGACACGGAGCGCCCCGTGAGCCTGCCACGGTAGTGCCGCGATCGCGGCATTGCATGGGCCCGATCGGCTGACAGGGCCGCCGGCAAGAACGCTCCGGGACTCGGGCTTCTGGGTCATCATCCGACATGCCTTAATCGTCATCAGGAAAGGCTCGGCCAAGCAGACACCGACCACGCCGGCGGGTCATTCAATCGTGACCAGCACGTGGCCTGCGAGTGAGTCGAAAACGAACGAGACGTACCCGTCGCGGTAGTCAAAGGCCAACGGCTCCCCGGCGGGCTGCAGGAGCACTCGCGCCGGCTTTTCCGCCATCCGAATGGCCACCCGGGCATTGACCAGCGGCGTCGCTTCCTCGACCAGATCCAGGTCCGGCGTCCGTCGCTGCGGCGCGTAGGACAGGATGTGAACGACCAACCGCTTCGGCTGCTGGTTGATCGTCAATTCGACATGGGAAGGCAACTCAGCTCGCACGAGTGGCCGTGGAAGCAGTGCATTCAGCAGCGTTCGGCAAAGCCGGCGAAGATGCGTCTGGCCGTGCGTGGCGTACGCGCCGAACAGATCAAAACCGATCGCTGCAGCTTGGTCCGTAAACGTCGCCGGCACGCGATCAGTGACCGTCGCCGGCGGTGTTTGGCCGTGCCCGCTGAAATGATCCCACGACCGTTGGAAATAGGGTTCTACGATGACAGCCGGTGATGCCGCGGCAGCCGTGGGAGCCAGGCGGAGTGTGCCGTCATACAGAACAACGTCGGATCGTTCCGCGTCTGGAATGAGCTTGCGGTCGTAGCGAAAGAACGGCGTGCGAGCACCGCTCTCCTCGACACGAGCGACGCCCGCGAGCCGTAGGAGTTCTGGCGACGCCGTCGTCAGAGGCAGGCGACCGGCGAGGATCAGTTTGCCACCGCCCTTCACGTACGAGACAAGGTGCTCCCCTGTCGCGCCGCTGAGATCGATACCTTCAGGGACGATCACGACCGCGAAGCGGGTCAGGTCCGACATCGGCGAGACAAAGTCGAATTGGACCATCAGTTGTTGCAACAGCCGCACCGCACCTTCAAGTGCATCGCCGGGTTTGGTGTGGTATCCGCCGTCCGGGCTGCGGAGCACGGCCACTTCGGTCACCGGCTGCGCGTCCACGCCGAAGGGCTCGCAGGCGGCCACGTGCTGATAGGCATCGCCGATCAATCGGTAAGCCTCGGCGTCCAGTTCGCCGCGCGGATGCAGTTGATCACCCACAGAGCAGCCGCCGCCATGGGCCAGCATCTGCGCCAGCTCATACTTCAGTGCGGCCGCGGGCTTGTAGCCGCCGAAGTCGCTCCAGGTTTTGTGGAATCGCGCGGTCATCCCAAGGAACGGCAGACCAAAGTTGCGCGACCAGCGGACGTTGAGCGGGAAATAGGTGTAGCCCCAGCCGCCCGTCGGCAAGGCCTCAATCTCAACATGCTGAAGGTATTTGGCTTCGTCCGCCAACCGCGTCTTCGGCCGCGAGTTGTACCAGATCGCCGGAGCCGATCCGTTGACGTCGGCGATCAGTCGGTTGTAGCGATCCATATAGCCATGAACCACCTGCCGCGCGTGCGTGGCGCGGTCTGCCTCGGACGCCGGATCAAGGCCGGCGCGGCGCATGGCATCGATCGCCCACCGGCTCACCGACGGCTGGTCCCAGCACATGTCGAAAAAGATCCCATCGACAGGTTTGAATCGCTGCACGACCTCCGTCACCTGCTCGGCCAGGAAGTCCGCATATGGCGAGCACATGTCCAGAATCTGCCAGCCCTGCGTGCCCAGGGGCGGACGGCCGACAGGCGTGCCGTCCGGATTCCGCGCGACCCACTCCGGGTGCAGATTTGCGGCATACTCGTCACATTGAACCGACAGGTAGATCGGCGTTCGAATCCCCACGGCGCGGCAAGCCTCGATCTGTTCTTCCAACAGATTCAGCCCGGCCTTGAGTCCCGAATGGCGTTCCGGACGCTGCGTACCGTAATACAGATGCCCATGGTGGCATTTGGCGAACAGCGTGATGGAGTTCACGTGCGCCGCGGCCAGTGTTTCGGCGAAGCGCTTCGCGTTGAAGTCCACGCCGACGTCAGGCACGTCCGGCCCGGTGTGAAAATCGAGGTGGATCTGTCGTTGGCGAAGGAGGGTCGTCATTATCAAACACCATATAAGCCGCCATCATGCCCGGAATGACGATGCGGCAGGACAATAAGGAATTCTGTGGGCTCTGTATCTGTCGGCGACAGGCGGTCCGGTTTTGCAGATCGTTCTATTGTTTGACCGCCCCGCTGGTCAGCCCGCTGATGAACTCACGCTGCACGGCGAGGAACAGAATCGCTGGCGGCAGCACGGCCAGCAGCGTGCCGGCCAGGAAGACGCCGTAATCACGCTGGTAGACGCCCATGAACTGGTTCAGCACGACCGGCAGCGTCAATTTGCTTTGCGTTTGCAGGAACACGTTCGGGACGAGGAAGCTGTTCCACGCGCCCAGGAAACTGATCAGGCAATAGGCCCCGGTCATCGGCCGGACGAGCGGCATCACGAGCTTGAAGTAGATGCCGAACTCCGAGCAGCCGTCCATGCGGCCCGCTTCGATCAGCTCATCCGGCACGGCGGTCATCGCCTGGCGGAAAAGGAAAATGCCGAAGGCCGTCACCGCCGATGGCACCAGGATCGCGGCATAGGAATCCATCCAGCCGAGGTGGTAAATGACCGCAAAGTTCGGAGCCAGCAATGCCACGCCGGGCACGGCCATGCTGGCCAGCATGTACGTCAGCAGCGCCCCGCGGCCACGGAAGCGGAACTTGGCCAGCGCATAGCCGCCCATCGAGCAGAGGACTAAGGAAATGAAGGTGCCGGTCGATGCCAGCAGCAGGCTGTTGACCACATACCGCCAGAAGCTGACCGGCCCCTGCGTGGTCTGCTTCGGGGCGAACAGCGATCGAAAGTTATCGAGGTTGATCGTTTGGCTATTGAGCTTGTCGAGCGGCGGCAGGAACAGGTATTCATTGAAGACGGCCTTGTCCTTAAACGCGGCGCAGACGAGCCATACGAATGGCATCAGCATGACCGCCGCCACGCATAGCAGCAGCGTCCAGCGGCCGAACACCACCGCAGCCTTCGAGCGCACGAACCATAGCGAGACGAACACGACGGCCATGCTCGCCAGCAAGAAATGCAGGCCGTTCATTTCGTGCTCCCGAACAGGTTGGACGCGCGAATCTGCACAACACTTACGATCAGGATCAACAGCGTGAGCAGCCACCCGACGGCCGCGCCCGTACCGAGATCGCCGTTGCGGAACGCATATTGATAGAGATAGCCGACAATGGTCAGGCCGCTGTTCTTCGGGCCGTAGCCACCGCCGTGTTCCTGCAGCAGCGTGTAAGGCAGTTCGAAAAGCTGCAGCGAGCCGATCGTGCTGGTGACCACGACAAACGTCGCGACGGGGATGATGGCGGGCACCGTCACCGTCCAGAATGTCCGCAGCGGGCTGGCCCCATCCATGCGGCAGGCCTCCACAAGACTCTGATCGACGTTCTGCAGCGCCGCCAGGAAGTAGACCATGTTAAAGCCGACATAGAGCCACAAGCTGGCGATGATGACCGCCGGCATGACGAGCGACGGATTGTCGAGCCAGCGCTGGTCCAGCCCCCAGCCCGTCAGCGCCTGCAGCAGGCGATTGAACAGACCATAAGTCGGTGTAAACAGAATTGAAAACAGCACGCCCACGAACACCTGCCCCACGAGATTCGGAAGAAAAATGATCAAGCGAAACAGATTCTTGGCCCGGCCGTCCTTGCTGCTTAGGAGCATCGCCAGGCCAAGGCTCAGCGGGAGTTGGATCAGCACCGAGGCCGCCGCGAACACCGCCGTATTGCGGACAGCCACATAGAAATCCGTATCGCCCAGGACGAATTTGAAATTAGACCATCCCACGAACACGCGGCTCGACGGGCCGTTCGTCTGGTAGAACGCCAGCACCGACGCCCAGGCGAGCGGCACCAAAAAGAACATCGCCGTCACAAGCAGATACGGCGACAGGAACAGGTATCCCGCGACGCCCTCGCCGCCCATCTGCAATCGACGGCGATGCGGCCCAACCCCTGTAGCCGCGAGCTGCGGCGTTGGGACAATAGCGATCTCGCTCGGCGCCTGGCTCATCGAGCAGCCTCCGCCGATGCGGTGGTGAGAAACGCATTGCGGCCCATCAATCGTCGGACCTGGTCGGCGCATCGGTGTAACTCGCCCGCGGCAAAGTCGTGCAAGCCGACCTCGCCGTTGGCCGAGTAATAGATGGCGATGTTGGCGAACGCTTCGACCAGCTTATTAGAGGCTTGGCTCGTGAACGCGCTGTCATAGTCGCGCGGCACGTCTGCGGCGAGATCAGCGAACGAGCGACCGATTGCCTGGCCGCTGAAATAGCCGCTGGAGCGGTCGAATGGCGGATAAGCCCACGCGGCCTTCACCGGCGGCAGAATGTTCGTTTCCGGAAACCGCGCGGCGACACTCGCGGGGTCGTAGTACAACGCCATCGCCAACTTCCACGCCAGATCGGGCTTTTTACACCGGCGGGTGATCGCCAGGCCCGAACCGCCCCACGTGCTGGTGCGCCGGCCGCCTTCTTCCCATGCGGGCATCGGCATCAGGGCGATTTTGCCGGCGACGCTCGGCGCGTCCGATTCGAACTGTCGCGTCCGCCAGTCCGGGCAGACGTAAAACAGGCAAAGGCCATCGATCAACGATTTCGAAAAACTCTGGCCCCCGCCTGCGCTGTAGCCGACGAGATTGTCGCCGCGCGTCTGGCGGGCGTACCAGCAAAGCAGATCGACCGCCGCTTCGCTGTCAAAGGTGACGCGGCCGTTGCTATCGAACAGCAGGCCGCCCCGTTGGAGCAGTAATAATTTGAGCAGTTCGCTGCCGTCATAAGGCAGATCAATCATGTAATGCCGGCCGACGACGTCATCCGGCAGGTGATGGTCCTTCAGGGTGCGGCCGACCGCAACGAATTTGTCCCAGGTCGTCAGCTTCGCCACGTCAATGCCGAGCCGTTCGCACAGATCGCGGCGATACGCCAGCATCACCGGGTGCACGTCATGCGGCAGCGCAAAGATTCGGCCGCGACTGGTCCAGCGGCCGAATCGGCTTTCGACGACACGCTCTTTAAGCCGATCGCTTTCAACGCGGTCGGTCAGGTCCAGCAGCTTGACGTCTTCGACGCGGGCCTGCGTGAAGATGCCCAGCGTGCCGCCGAGCAGTTCGACTATATCCGGCACGTCTGCACCGACCTGCAACGATGATTGTAGCCGGTCCTGCAGCGCCTTCTGATCGACCAGCTGCAACTGAACGCGGCAGCCGTTCTCTTTTTCGAAACGCTCGACGACGGGCCTGTACGCCGCGACGTGCTCGGGCGAGAAGATCGCCATCACGAGATCAGGCTTGCCGGCCGTCGCGGCGGCCGGGACCAGCAGCGTCGCGCCGATGCTGAGCACCATCACGACGAGCATGGCCAAGGCGGCATTTCCGAGCGGGAATTCTTTCACGACGTCCTCAGCGGTTGACCGATGCGCGACGGCGGCCAAGCAGAGCCGACGCACCGACAGCCGCAGCACCGGCCGCGGCGGGTTCAGGAATCGCGACGGAGTCGGCGACCGACTGAATCTGGGCATACTGCCCCGCCGTCAGGCCGATCCAAGACTGCACCGCCGAATACGGAATATCGCTGATCTTTTCGTTGTAGATCGTGCGGTACAGCACGGCCGCGCTCAGGCGGTAGCCGAAGACGGTCGAGTGCCGGGCGTCGGCGTTATAGAGCAGCGCCGAATCGAAGTTCAGCGTGCCGAACGCGTCGCCGACTGGAGCGACACGCGCTTCGTCATAGCCATAAGCGGTATTGAGACTCGTTCCCGCCAGCGCATAATTCTTCGTCAAATCCGTCTGCATCGCACCCGGCGTGGAATAGGTGTTCGGGTACACGGTCGACACCGGCCCGCGGGCCCAGGTCTGGTACATGATCGTGGCCGCGCTCGGGCTGTTGTTGGCGCGGACCAAATCACTCAGCGTTTTGGAATCGGCGCGGAACTGAGCGATCGCGTTTGCATCCGACGTTTTGTCGGCCGGGCGAAGGCTTTCGTCCTGCAGCACGACATAGCTCCACGGCGAGCCGCCGGTGTTGGCGACGGTTTCCTGCGGCTTGGTCTGCGCCTGTGTAACGTGATAGCTGAGGTTGGACCCGCCGAGTGTCTCTTGAACGATGCGCGGCGCGACGTGGCCGTCGGCCGTGGCGTAGCTTTTGATCGCGTCGGGCACGTTGTAGTAAAGATCGCCGCCGCCGGGCGCCGTGCCGGGCGCGTAGCCCTGCGTGAAGCTGTTGCCGAAGAACAGCAGATTGAGCGGCGTTTCCGCGGCCGAGGTCGTGGCTACTGCTGCTGACATTGCCGTCATCACACACATCGTTACGACTGATCGCATTCTCGCTCCTCGCGGGCCGGAAGAGTTCCGGCCGGTGTTACTGCTTACTTTGATTCAATTTTGTAGATCGCCGACGTCCACACCGGCAGGTCGACGCTCAGGCCTTGCGTGGCGAGCGCCTTCGCGTCGCCGGTGAAGACGACTTTTCCGCTCTCGTCGGTCAGCGTGACGACGCCGGTTTTCTGAAGTTGCGGGTAAATCTTGGTGGGAGTAGTTCCGCCATCCAGACGGCGATAGACGACCAGATGCTCCGGGCCTTCGATCAACTGGATCTGCTTAGGCGTCTTGTCGTCGTAGCTGACTTTTGCCGTCTTGAGGAAGGCCGCCAGCTTCTCGGCCGTCAGTTGCGCGGCATCGTCGATGAACAGCACCGGGATCTTCAAGCCTTTCAGCGTCGCTTCAACTTTCGCGTCCAGCTTGCGACGGTCGGCGATGATGGCCTTGTAGTTAATCCCGCCGGCGGTTTCGACGACCTGTTCCAGGCCGACGCTCAGCTCGGCCGATGTGGTGTAGCGGAACTGGTCATCGGTCAGGTAATGAACAGGCGGCAGGTGCAGATCGAGCACGGCCTTGGCGAGCGGCACGCAGGCGAAGTTGTGACCATTGCCGCTCGGCACGGCCTCGCTGTTCTGCACGAAGGCGATCTCCGCCTTCTGGCGATCTACCGGGCCGGCTTCGTAGACGGGAGAGAACCGTTTCATCTGTCGGGCGTAGATCTCGGTGTACGGATTGAAGTCGCCGTTATCGCCCCACAGCGTCCATTCCAGCCCACCGACCATGCCGACGGCGTATTCCTGCACGAGGCCAGCCTCCACCATGATCTCGGCGGCCTTCTGGCCTTCGATTTTATTCAGCAGCACTTCGTGGCCGTACTTGCCGACTTCGCCGTTGTAGAACGGATAATTGACGGCCGAGAATGGCATGACGACGGCGGGGAAGCTCCAGCCGAGGGTGGCTTCGACGTCTCTCGCCAGCCAGGGCGACGCCGTGGATTTCGCGTCGGGCCGCGTCGGCACGGGGCCGTTGGCCTGATAGAAGTGCGGGGCGCCGCCGGTCGCGCGGTCGGGCGGCATCCAGGTGACGCTCGGCAGCAGATTGTTGTGCCCATACGACGGGGCCATGATGAACGTCATGCGATCCGGGTCGCCGGCGGCAATGGCCTTGGCGGCCAGGTCCACGACGTGCCGCCAGTTCGCTTCGACGGCCATCTCGGTCGTGTGCGGCTCGTTGTAGGGAATCTCGATGCCCAGCACGTTCGGGTTGCCCTTGTAATGCTGTGCCAGCCACGTGTGGCAGCTGATCATGATGGCCTGGTGCTTCGGATCGGTCGGATTGAACTCGCCTTGCTCCGTGGGCGACTTGGCCAGGTACGCGATGGCCGTGCCCGGCTTGCCGGTATCGCGATCCGACGGCTTGCCGCCGAGGAAGTAGCGGTACGGGTCGCACGGCATGCCGTGCCAATCCAGCACGGTGTAAATATCCTGCTCACCGGCGAGGCGGATGAAGTAGTCGACCTGATCCATGTAGCGCGGATCGAGGTTGTGCTTTTTCATCAGCTCCGCGTAGCGCGGGCTGTCGGGGAACACGCCGGGCTCGGGTTGGGTCAGTCCCATGTCCACCGTCATGCGGACGGCGCGCGTGCCCCACCGCTGCATCTGCATTACGTCGTGGGCGAGTAGTTCGTAATCCGCATTCACACTCAGGCCGAGGCCCATGCGGGTGTAATTGAAACCCACAAAGCCAAAACGTTTCCCATCGCG
>JAQGHK010000510.1 GCA_028288875.1 Phycisphaerales bacterium
GGGCTATTCCGACCTCGGCTGCTTCGGGTCCGAAATTAGCACGCCGAATATCGATTCCCTCGCGAAGGACGGCGTGGCCTTCACGCAGTTCTATAACCAGTCGCGCTGCTGCCCGACGCGCGCCGCCTTGCTGACCGGGCGCTGGCCGCACCAGGTGGGCATCGGCGAAATGATCGACGGCTATGCCAAAGGCGCCCGCGAGAAGGCGAACAGCCCGGCGTACGACGATCACCTCAGCATCGCCAGCCCGACGATCCCCGAGCTGCTGCGCCCCGCCGGCTATACGACGCTGATGAGCGGCAAGTGGCACCTCGGCTATCGCTGGGCGGAATGGCCGTTCAGCCGCGGGTTTGATCATTCGTTCGTCCTGGTCGGCGGGGCGACGAACTACTTCGGCGGCATGACCGACGGCCCGCGGGCGCTGATGGCGACCGACGACCAGGTGTTCGTCCCGCCGCACGACGGGTTCTACACGACCGACGCATTCACCGATCACGCGGTCTCCATGATCGACGACGCTGCGAAGGCGCCGGCCACGCCGTTCTTCCTGTATCTCGCCTACAACGCCCCGCACTGGCCGCTGCAGGCGCCCGACGCCGACATCGCCAAATACGCCGGCGTATACGACAAGGGCTTTGAGCCGATCCGCCAGGCGCGATTCGTCAGCATGGTCGAAAAGGGCATCGTGCCCGCCGGTTCGCCGATGGCCCCGCCTGATCGTGGCCGGGCCCGGGAGTGGGAGCAGATGCCGGACGTGAATCGCCAGATCTGGATACGCCGCATGCAGGTCTACGCGGCGCAGATCGATCACCTGGATCAACAGGTGGGCCGGGTGCTGGCGGAATTGAAAAAACTGGGCATCGCCGACAACACGCTGGTCGTCTTTCTCTCCGATAACGGCGGGGCGGCAGAAGACCCGAACAGCGGCAAGGCCGGCGCGATCATCGGCACGCGTGATTCGTTCCGCGGCTACGACCGCCCGTGGGCCAGCGTCAGCAATACGCCATGGCGATTGCACAAGACCACCAGTTATGAAGGCGGCATCAGCACGCCACTGCTGGCCCGCTGGCCGAGTGGCATCCCGGCAAATCTGAACGGCACGCTTATTCGTTCATCCGGCCATGTCGTCGATCTGCTGCCCACCATTCTAGATGTCGGCCAGGCAACCTATGCCACCAAGGCGAAGGACATCTCGCCCGAAGGCCGTTCGCTGTTGCCCGTGCTGCAGGGCAAGCCCGACACGGCCCAGCACCCATACTTCTGGGAACACGAAGGCAACCGCGCCGTGCGCGACGGCCAATGGAAACTGGTGATGCTGAACAATGACCAGGCCGGCTGGCACCTGTACGACATCAATGCCGACCGAGTGGAAAGCCATGATGTGGCGGCCGAGCATTCAGACGTCGCCAAACGATTGGCTGGTGAGTACGACGCGTGGGCGACACGCGTGGGCGTTCAGCCGCGCGATCGCCTGACCAATCGCGGAGAACCCGCGGCGAAACATGATGAGTGATTGCATCTTTCAGACGGGCGCATCCTCGCGAGCGAGCACCGAGCATCCCCTCTCCCGGTATGGCCGGGAGAGGGGGCCAGGCCGCTAGAGCAAGATGTGCTCTGCCAAAATTCGCGTCATCCGCGCAGCGCGGGATTGCCACCTCGGCGGCAAGGGGGTGGTCCACAAATGTAGTTTATAAGTCTGCAAGTAACGCGGCGTCCGTTCAGGACGCCGGGGTGTGCGTTCGCGCAATGTGGCCGAAGCTATATGACTATTTGAACATATCGCAGGGCCGAGTCAACGAAAATCCGGGGCGGCCGACGATGCCAAATCGCCAAAAAATACTGTTTTTTGGCCGACATTTCGCCGCCGGGCGATAAAATGTGGGATGAGTTGCCGGGGTGTATCCCGGCAGAGATTCAGTACGCCTTCCGCTGCCGCGCGGTCGGGATGTTCAATACTTTGCGGTACTTCGCCACCGTGCGGCGGGCGATCTCGATGCCTTGTTCGGTCAGCTTTTCGACCAGCTCATCGTCATTGAGTGGGTTATCTTTGTCTTCATTGTCGATCAGGATTTTGAGCTTTTCCTTGACCGCATCCCAGCTCATGTCTTCACCACTCGTCGACTGCGTGCCGCCACTGAAGAAGCGGCGGAGCGGGAATAGGCCACGGGGGGTTTGCACCCATTTTTCACTGACGGCGCGGCTGACGGTCGCGACATGAATGCCAAGCTGATCGGCCACGCTGATCATGGGCAATGGCTTCAGATGTTCGGGGCCGTGCTCGAAGAAGTCTTTTTGCGTATCGACCACGATGCGGATGACGCGCTCGATCGTGCCGCGGCGCTGTTCAATGGCTTCGATCAGCCACTTGGCGTTGCGGACGTTGTTGTTCAGAAACTCTTTGGTTTTCTTGTCGCCACTGGCCTTGAGCATCTTCAGGTAGCGGTTCTTGATGAACAGGCTCGGCGCGACATCGCGGGCCATTTTCACGTCGTACTTGCCGGTGTCTTCGTCCATGAAGATCGTGGCATCGGGCGTGATCGGCGGGGCTTCGTCCGCGCCATACGCCCGGCCGGGGTGTGGCTGCAGGCGGCTGAGGCGCTTCACGGCCGCTTTGATGGTGTCGATGTCGACGCCGAGGCGCTTGCTGATCAGCGGATAGCGGTTCTGCGCGAGGTCATTGAGATGATCTCGAACCAGTGCCCGCTCCAGCCGGAAGTCATGACCCTCAGCGAGTTCTTCGTCTTCTTCCAACGCATCGAGCTGCAGCAGCATGCACTCCGTCAGATCGCGAGCGCCGATGCCGGGCGGATCGAGCTTCTGGACGTACGGTAGCGCTTCCTGCAGTTGCTCCAGGCGGATCGGCTCGCTGCTTTCGAGCTGAATGCGGTCGAACGGCGTCCGCAGGTAGCCGTCCGCATCGATGTAATCGATGATCACCGCGCCGATTTTCTTAATCCCGGGCAGGGCTTCGACGAACGCCCATTCGTTCATCAAATGCTCGCCGATGGTCTGGCCCCGCGCGGCGTGGTTCGCCATCGCGTCCATCTTTCCGTCGCGGTCCTGGCCTTCCCAATGGCTGGGGCGGTAAGTGGCGTTGGTGGAGAACTCTTCGTTTTCGAGATAGTTCGAAAGGCGGTCCAGGCGCTCAAAGTCTTTGGCCGACGCGGTTTCGCCGATGGCGAGGCTGCGCTCGTCGTGGGTGCGGTTCAGGGCCATCGGCGAGTCGTCGACGGCGGCTTCGCGGCGGGCATCGGGATCGCGGGTGCGGACGTCCAGAACCGGGTTGACCTGCATCTCCTGATCGATGCGTTCCTCCAGTGCCCCCAAGGGCAGTTGAAGGATTTCCATACTCTGGATCATCCGCGGGGTGAGGACCTGCCGCTGGTCCATCCGCATGGAAAATGATTGCGATAAGCTCATTGGTGACAGGTCTTTACAACAACTTCAGACGACCGGGAAGCGATGGAGCAAAAACTGTACCACGACCGAGCGACGTCGGCAACGACCATTTATTTGGCGGCCCGCAAAATGCTTCGTGTCAAGACGAAAATTGAAGTTAGAATGCGGCCCGAGGCGCTGTTACAGGCGTTAAGGTTTCACTTCGTTAACGGGTCGGGGGATCGAAATGATGTTGCTCGAGGGGATGGAAAGTCGGCGTTTGTTTGCTGCCGTGCTGCCGACCGGCTTTACCGACTCACTGCTGGCATCGGGCCTCAATCAGCCGACCAGCCTGGCGGAACTGCCGGACGGGCGACTGCTGGTTACTCAAAAAAGCGGCGCACTGCGGTTAATCAAAAGCACCGGCCTGTTGGCCACGCCGGTTATGACGCTGCCGGTGGATGGCTCGGGTGAACGGGGCCTGCTATCGGTCGCGCCGGATCCCGATTTTGCGACCAACGACTTCGTCTACGTGTACTACTTTCCAACCGGCACGAACGCCGGCCGGATCAGCCGTTTCACGCTCAATAACGAAACGGCCGCGCTCTCGAGTGAAGTCGTGTTGCTGAACCTCAGTCCGCAGGCCGGCAGCATGTCGCACGCCGGCGGGGCGATGCACTTTGGCACGGACGGCAAGCTGTACATCGCGGTTGGCGACAATCAAACGCCGGCCAATGCCCAATCGCTCGCTAATACGAACGGCAAGCTGCTGCGCATCAATTCGGACGGCACAATCCCCGCGGACAATCCGTTCGTCGGCGTCGAGGGCGCGTCGCCCGCCATTTATTCGTATGGACTTCGCAACCCGTTCACGTTCGGCGTGAACAGCGTCGATGGCGAAATCTTCATCAACGACGTCGGCGAAAAAGCGTTTGAAGAAATCGATCAAGCCCGCTCCGGCGCGAACTTCGGCTGGTCGAACACGGAAGGGCCGACAGACAATCCGGCCTACGATACGCCCGTGTTTGCCTACTCACCGCCCCAGGTCGGCACTGGCGAAAGCATTGCCGGCGGTGCGTTCTATACCGGCGTGACGCAGCAATTTCCGGCCGAGTATGCAGGGAAATACTTCTTCGGCGACTACGTGCAGGGCACGGTCCGCACGCTGGATCCGGTCGCCAAAACGGCAAGCGCGTTCGCGACGGGCGTGACGAAGATCGTCGACATTGACGTTCGCCCCGATGGCACGCTCCTGTGCCTGGGCTATGACGGCATCGTGCACGCGATCAAGTATTCCTCGACGCCGCCAAGCACGGCGGCGTTGCGCGGTTTCACGTTCAACGACAGCGATCGCAGCGGCACCTACAACACCGGCGACGGCTTGGCGAGTGGGAAAACCGTGTTCCTTGACACCGACAATGACGGCGTCCTGGATACCGGCGAGAAGAGTGTCGTGACCGATTCGAGCGGCAACTTCGCGTTCACCGGGCTGGCGGCCGGCACGTATCACGTGCGGCGGGTGTTCCCGAGCGGCTACGGCGCGAGCACGCCCCTCATCGATGTCACGCTGGCCGCCGGGCAGAGCGTGACTGGCCTTTCGATCGGCAGTGCGACAACGCCGGTCAATCCGCCACCGCCGCCTCCACCCCCTCCACCTCCGCCGCCGGGGTCGGCGAGTTTCTCCGGCTATGTCATCAATGACACGAACAAGGACGGCAAATGGACCAGCGGCGAGAAGGGCATCGCCGGCCGAACCGTCTGGAACGACTTGGACAATGACGGCGTGCTGGATGCCAACGAGGCCCGGCAACTCACCGATGCCAATGGCCGCTTCACGTTCGCCGGGCTGGCAGCGGGATCCTACAAGTTCCGCGAAGTCGTCCCGACCGGCTGGACACAAACCTCGCCCGCGAACGGCTTCGGCCTGACGATCGCGCTGACGACCGGGCAGGTGAAGAGCGGGTCGTCATTCCAGGTCACAACGGTCTGAGACCGCAACATCAATCGCTGTGGGCTGTAGTCGGGGCCGTGGTAGTCTGCTGGGCCTATGAAAGCACTGCGGATTGGCTTTATCGGTGCGGGCGGGATCAATGGCGTTCACGCGAAGGCGCTCGCCAAGCTGCCTGCGATTGAGATCGCCGCGGTGAGTAACCACAACCGCGCGCGGGCCGACG
This sequence comes from Phycisphaerales bacterium, assembly GCA_028288875.1. Taxonomy (GTDB): domain Bacteria; phylum Planctomycetota; class Phycisphaerae; order Tepidisphaerales; family Tepidisphaeraceae; genus RYN-431. The sequence goes on from JAQGHK010000510.1 coordinate 5,553, forward strand.
CGTTCAGCCAGGCGCACACCGCCGGCCAGGCGAAGGTATTTGATGACTGGCAGGCGATGCTGGACACCGTGCCGCTCGATGCCGTCTATATCGCATTGCCTCCCGGCGCGAATGTAGGCCAGGCCGAGGCGGCTGCCGCGAAAGGCCTTCACCTGATGCTGGAGAAGCCGATCGCGCTATCCGTTGATCGGGCTGAGTCGATCGAGCGGGCCGTGCGAAAGAGCGGCGTACTCTGCCAGATCGGCCATCACATGCGGCATGCCGCGCCGGTCCGGAAGCTCAAACAGATGCTGACCGACGGCACGGCGGGGCGGCCGCTCATGATGCAGGGCCGGTTCCTGGTCAACGGCCTGTTCCCGGCATGGTGGCGCGATCCCGAGCTTGGCGGGGGCCAGCTGGTCGAGCAGGCGATTCATATTTACGACCTTGCCCGCCATTTTCTCGGTGAGCCCGACGTCATCACTGCATTCGCCGACAACCTGTTTCATGAGCGGTTCACGGACTATCGCGTGGACGATGTCAGCGTGTCGTCGATTCGCTTCAAGAACCACGCCGTCGCCAGCTTGTGCGCGGCCAACTGCTATGAACCGCACGCGGGTTCGATGTCGATGACCGTGTTGTGCGAAAAGGTGACCGTGGAATTCAAGAACGCCAATGAGGCAAAGTTCGCATTCCATGACGGGAAGAAGACCGAGGAAATCGCGAAAGAGGCCATCGGGCATGAAACGATAAAGACCGACGGCAGTGTGTACGAAGAGCTGTCGGCGAACTTCATCGGCGCGATCCGGGAGGGGACGCCGTTGCGATCCGGGATCGTAGACGGCGTGGGCAGTCTGCGATTGGTGCTCGCAGCGGCGGCGTCCGCGCGGGCAGGTGGGGCACCGCAACGGGCCAGCAGGCTCTAGATCGGGCGGACCGCGAAGTATTGGCCGGACTTCACCTGGCCAGCGGTGAGCGTCGTTGTCAGCGGGCCATTCTTAGTCGGCGACGATTGGCTCCAACCGGCGGGCACGACTTCGCGCACGACGACCGCACCGGTATTCAGTTTCGAGAATTCGAACAAGCCGTTCTTGCCGGTGACCTGGGTCGGCTCGTTGGCGTCGCGCGTGCCGTCGTTATCCAGATCAAGCCAAACCGTTCGGCCGACGATGCCCACCTCGCCGTTGTTCCATTTGCCGTCCTTGTTGGCGTCGTTGATCACATAGCCACGGAACACGGCGGTGCCGCCTGACGGCGGCGGTGGTGGTGGCGGAGGAGGTG
>JAQGHK010000638.1 GCA_028288875.1 Phycisphaerales bacterium
GCCGCTACTGTGGATCGCCGCTGGATCGATCAAGCGCGGAAGTTCCAACGCACTGGCACCCATGCCTGCATCGGTGCGGTTGGTGGATCTCGCACGGTTTATCGACGACTTGGAAACTACGATTCCAGATCAGACCACAGTCGCTGCATGAAGTTTCGTCGATAGGCGGTCACGTCTATTTTGCAGGTAGCGCACGTTCCTGCCGGCGACGGTGGCGGGACGTCGGCTGCGATAACGGCGCGTTCACCGACAATTTGATCGATCAGTGCACGCCGTTGTCCCTGACGGGAATCGATCCGTCGGAGCAGCAGCTCGCGTACGCCCGCACCAGAGGCGGCGCGTCTATGCCGAGTTTCGCCAGACCACGCGGGGCATTGCGGTTACGTCGACGACAACGTTGGTGTAGCCCGCGATCTTCGCATCGTCCGCGAACAGGTTCGCCGCGCTACGAGCGGCGACGGAGTCCCGCTTCTCATTCCGGAACTCAAGCACCCTGGTCGTCACCCAGCCGCGGCCAGCAACGGTAGCGGCGAACGCTCGTTCGTTAGCTTTTGCGGTGGCCTGCTGAGCGGGTGAGCCCGTAGCTGCCGGTGTTAGACGCAGCGTCGCGGATCTACTGCGTTTCTGCCCAAGTGCCATCGACAGCCGACGGATCATCATAGACGGTCGGACATTTTGGCTCATCGAATCCGGCCTCGTTTTGCAATGGGTCGCTATACACCGGCTGAGCTTCAGACTCGTAAGATTTTTGAGCGTCGATGTTTAAATCACATTCGCCGCGATTGCAACTGTGGTTAATGCTTGTCGTCATATGTCTCCGAAAGAGTCGAACCTAGAAACTCTGATCGAAAAGCCAGTTGAGCCTGTCCAGATGCTTCCGAACCGCGTCGGCAGGTTGTTTAGTTCGTTGCGATGAACGCTGCGAAGATGTTTCGTTTGCGTTTTTAGAGTGGAGAACGACTTTGTTCGATCGACGTTTAGTTGGCGTCAATGTCATCTGGCGATAGTTCTTAGACACCAAATCAAGAAAGTCCCGACCACTTGGAGTGGCCGGGCCATCTTGTTCAGACATAGCGAATCAGATCGAGTTGCTGGAGCGCGGTTATGCCGTCGTCCAGGCCAACCTCTTCCACGATTTTGCCGTTCACAACACGCAATACCGTGGTGCCGGTGAAATGCATCCTTCGACCCGTGGCTGCGGGGAGGGATCCTTTCAGAAAATCTGAGAAAGCGGGACCGGTATGTGTGCCGCCGCCTTCCCACCTGCCGACCACGTAATCACCTTCCGCAATCAGGTCGGCCGCACCCCAAAAATTAAGGTCTGGGAATGCTGCGCGAAAGTCCCGCATAAACGCTTTGATGTCAGCGTGACCACGACGCGGCTCATGGAGTGAATAGTGCAAGAGCATATCCGGTGCGGCGAGTTCATCGACAACATCCAGATCACACTCCTTGCCCCAGAATTTTGTGAACCATTGGCCGACAAGTTCCTTGTTATTTCGTTCTTTCGACATTGCGCTTTCCTTGTGTGGGGCGTGCTGCAAAGAAGCACATCGCCTCTCTGTTCAAGGAAAATAGCTCGCGGTGTGAATCGAAACGCTTCGTTTCTTGCGTTGGAATTCAGAAAACGATCGAGCTTCCGTGACTACGCTCTCGCTCGTCTAAATGTCAGGTTGAGCCGGCATCGTCCGGTGAGTGCATGTTCGCCATCGGCCAGAGTGTCAACGCCGTGATACGCCAGCCGAGCGGGGCCACCCCACACAACGACGTCGCCGCTCTCAAGCACGATGCGGCGCGGGCGTTCATTGCGTGCCAATCCGCCGAAAACGAACCGTGCCGGAAGGCCTAACGATACGGACACGATCGGCGCATCAAAGGTTGCCTCATCTTTATCTTGGTGAAGCGATAATTTTGCGCCAGGCTCGTAACGGTTAATCAAACAGCAGTCTGGTTCAAATCCCTGGAAGCCAGCCCGGATGGCCGCTCCTATCGCGATCTCGCGAAACATGGCGGGCATTGGGGGCCATGGAAGACCGTGTTCTGGATCTACCTCTTGGTAACGATATCCTGAGCGGTCCGTAACCCAGCCAACCAGCCCGCAATTCAGCATGCCGACTGACATGCGGTGACCACCAGGTGTCACCATGTGACGAAATGGACTCAGCTTGGCCAACTCGTATATGCATTGAACGGCGGCCGCAGCGTTGCCGCATGCAAAGCGTCGCAGGAGCATCGCTCCCTCCGACAGATGCTCGACTGATGGAGGTCGCGGGCAGATATTATCGTCAAACAAATTGCCATTCATGACGAGTTTTCCGTCTACTTTCCGTTGTGGAAAATCACGCCCATCGTAAAACGCCTGCCTGAGCGGATTCTGCTTACGCCGTGACGCATGTTCACACCGTAAATGCCTTTGGTGCCGTTTACGGGGCGATGGTGAACGGGGAAGATGACGCCCATTCCCTGTAGAAGTGGGACGACCTCGACGCGCGACTGCATGCGCGGTCGCTGCTCTGTCAGGGTAAATTCGCCACCCGTGAAATCCTTGCCAGGTTTGGAAAGCAAAAAAGCGACCTGAAGCGGAAAGACGTGCTCGCCGTAGATGTCTTGATGTAAGCAGTTGTAGTCGCCTGCATCGTATTTCAAGATAAGTGGCGTCGGCCGGTCCTGTCCGGCCTCATGGCACCGGGCAATGAACGCGTCATGCGTGGCCGGGTAGCGAATGTCGATCTTCATCGCCTCATTCCATCGATTAGCCGTCTCCGACAGAGGGATATAGAGGTGTTCACGTAGCCCCGAAATGACTGGCGGCAGCGGGTCGGAAAAGTACTTGTACTCCCCGCGGCCAAAACCATGTCGAGCCATTACGATCCGTGTGCGATATAGCGAGTCATTGTCATAATGTTCGATCAGCTCGTCACACTGTTCAGGCGTAAGCAGCGGCTTAGTCGTGGCCGCCCCGTACGTGTCCAGCTCCGTGTTGATCAGGAGCCAATTGAGTTCGCCGATGCGATGGGCCATCGCGAGCTGGATTGCGCGATGAGGTGAAGCGACGGTCATTGGGATCCCTTTAATGCGAGCGAGTCATTGTTAGCCATGTGCCACAAGTGCATCGCGACATACGCCCGCCACGGCCGCCAGCTGGCGGTTTTTCTTTCCAACTGTGCCGGAGACAACCGAGCATCCATATCCGTTGTTAGCTGGCGTTTTAGAATGAGGTCCGTTCCTGGCCATCCATCCGTGTCGCGTAAAGCACGAAGAGCGAAATATTCTGCTGTCCAGGGACCGATGCCGGGCTGTTCTAGCAGCGCATCCTTGACGCCGTTCGCACTTTGGCCGAGATCACAAAATGGAAGGCGTTCAGTGGCGATGGCGTGGGATAGGCTCTGCAAGGCCTGCGTTCGCTTCCCCGGCATTCCGATGTCCGAAAGGTCGCCATGTGCGAGTTGGTGTGGTGTTGGAAACTGACGCCTTATACCGTCCACGACGTCTGAAGGCGTGCCAAAACGTTCGGCAATACGTCCAATGAGGGTAGACGCTGCCTTCACACTCACCTGCTGTCCAACAATAGCCCTGGTAATTACCTCAAACGCCGACCACGCTCCCGGCACTCGAATGCCAGGTGATGCGGCGATATGCCGAGCGAGTCTGCCATCTTTGATAAGTGCGGCATGAATTGCGGGCATATCAGCGTCGAGGTCGAACATCCGCCTCAACCGCTGCTCGACATCCATGGAGCGGCGCGCCGACGCACCCTGGATAGTGGCGATCAGCCGATGGTTTTTAGAATCATGTTCGACGAATAGGACGCAGGGCAGACCGTCAACCACCACCGATCGGATGTAACGCTCATCGTTCACAACTTCGACGCCCGGTGTCGATCGTGTCGAAAAATAATGTAGGAAAAACGCCCAGTCGACCGGCGGTGTGTAGTCGAGGACGAAATGCGATTCGTTCACCGCGCACCTTCGACCTTGAGCAGCTTTTCTTTACGGTCAACGCCCCAGCGATATCCAGAGAGCGAACCGTCAGTGCGAACCACTCGATGGCATGGTATCGCGACCGCAAGTGTGTTCGCCCCACACGCGCCAGCAACGGCGCGAACAGCGTTGGGTTGTCCAATTTGTCTTGCAATGTCAGCGTAGGTCGCCGTCGTGCCGCTTTGGATGTCGTTAAGCGCCTTCCAGACGCGCTGTTGAAAAGCCGTGCCTTGCACATGGAGAGGAAGCTGCAATCCGCCCGAAGGATTTTCAACAAAGCCAACGACTTTCGCGACCATGCGCTCGAACTCTGTGTCACCACCGATCAGCGTCGCTTTTGGGAAACGATCCTGCAATTCCCTGACCAGTAGATTTGGATCGTCTCCGAGCGAAATAGCGCAAATGCCGAGATCGGATGCTGCAACGAGGATCGAGCCGAGCGACGATTCGCCAACCGCAAACCGGACTGTCGCACCGTCGCCGCCCGCCTTGAATTTCTTGGGTGTCATCCCAAGCCGTTTATTAGAGTCGGCGTAAAACCGACCGTTCGAATTGAATCCCGCATTGTAAATTGCAGAGGTCACTGTACCCGGCAGTGACAGTTCATCTCGCATGCGATGTGCACGATGAGCTGTCGCATATGCTTTGGGAGTCAATCCCGCGAAGGCCTTAAATACCCGGTGAAAATGGAACGGACTCAAGCCAACTGAATTGGCAATCTCATTTAGCGAGAGTGGCTCTTCGGCGCTGACGATCAGTTTGCATGCACGCGTTACAATGGCAGCGTGATCATTATGAATCGTCTGCTCTTTCGGCTTGCATCGTTTGCAGGCGCGAAAACCTTCGCGTTCAGCAGCGTCGGGCGACGGGTGAAAAGCGACATTCTCACGGCGGGCGAGTCGCGACTTGCAGGAAGGTCGGCAATACACGCCGGTCGTTTTCACCGAATAGAAAAATTTGCCGTCGGCCCTTTCGTCGCGAGCGGCAACGGCCTTCCATCGCTCATCATCGGTCGAAAAGTCTCCGGTGTGAGCGGTTGTGCTGCGGGGATTCACTTTTGCCTTTGCCGTCATGATGCTGTTCCTGTTTTCAGGCTCTCCTGCGATCGGATCACAATCTAGAACATGCACGGCCGATCGACACTCCGTTTCTTGCGATCAAATTCGGCTGGAGGGTCCATCAAGACTGCCCGGTCGCGGTAACGCTCGATCACACTTCCCACTGAGTCGTGTTGATGAAAGGGCCGACGTTTCTGCATGTCCGATCAACGAATACGACCGCAAGAAACGGAGTGTGATGGAGGAGGTGCGCTGATAGTGTCAGAAAGATGATGGCATGTGCACTGAGTGGTGACAATTGATGATATCGCAGAGCAAGGAGTCGCTGGCCGCCACTCAGCAACTCAATAAGAGCGTTGCACGAGATAGCCAATGCGACGAAAGGCAAGATCAGGGACTGACGGAGGCTGGTCGCCTGGAGACGCTCTGCGACGGTGTCTTCGCGATCATTATGACACTGCTGGTCCTCGAAATTCATCGTCCTGAGATTGCTCAAGGACAGCTGACGGCGGAATTGCTGAGAGCATGGCCCTCATATCTCGCATATGCCGTCGCGTTCATCTACATCGGTGTCATTTGGCTGAACCATCACTACATGCTCGATCGTCTTCGCAAGGTCGATCTACGCCTGAGCTGGTTCAACCTTGGAATTCTCGGCACGGCGGCATTGATTCCGTTTCCGACCGGTGTTTTGGCAAATGCGTTCAGAGATGGCAATCTCAGCGATCAGAGGGCCGCGGTGATGCTATACGCTGTTATCGCGAGCTTTATGTCGGCGGCATGGATTCCTGTGTTTTCATATTTGCACTATCACCCTGAACTCGTAAAGACTAATCAACCGTCTATACGCTTCGCGGCTCAGATCGTTCGTCCTGTTGTTGGCGTGCTCCTCTACGGATCGGCCGCGCTGCTTGGATGGTGGGTGCATCCCACAGTGGCTGTCGCGATCTTTGTGTTCATGGTGGCGTATTATGCATGGACAAGCCAGGGAATACGGTCACACCGGTGAAGCCGTTCTAACACTGGGCCGAGTTTGCGGCCCTATTCCGCGCCCCTTCGCCGATGTCTCTCGCGCTGGCGGTAAAAAGCTATACAGCGCCACGAATCGTTTCTAGCATTATTCGGCGCTCAACATCCATTTGAGGATGCGGACAGAGCGCAAGAGCCGCCCGCCAGCGCCTTCGTCACAACGATAGTGAATGTTTATCCCCCTCTCGCGGGGATAAATCCACGTACCGGGCTGTCGGCACCGTTATGTGTTCAAACCGAAAGATCTGACCACCAACATCATTTGTGGCGAGATATCGCGGATTGCGTCCAGAAAAAGTTCTACTGGTGTCCCGCTGGCCCACTGCGTGCAACCCGTTCCTGCTGCAATAGTTGTGGTAGGCGTGGGAGCGGGAATTGAACTTTGATGGATATGTTCGTTAGCGCTTAGCACTCGTCAGTTAATGACCAGCATTCGCACTTTGAAGTGGGAATGTAACGTCGCTTTGATGAGAGCCCCTGGTCCACGACATCGACTGTCCTTGCAAGCCAACTTCAAACGCGAAGGTCAACTTCTCTTTGACCCTCACGAACTTCGGAACGCCTTGGACGGACCGCATTAAGAAAACGTCGCCTCGGTTGCCGTCGCAGTTGCCTGCACCGTCGAAAAGTTTAGCTGTCCGAAGCGCCGCGGCCGGCTTTCGGTCTCGGCCCTGCGGCTCGTCGGCCCGCGTGTCTGTTGGACAAGTAACGTCCATCTAGTCACGAACGTCCGTTAAAAATAATTTCGTCCCGTTACTGCAGGCGAGAGTGCCGTTCACGATCGGCGACCGCACATTCACAGGCAGATTTACCTTATGACTGAATTTACTTAGGCAATCATGCGTAAACCCTGGTGGACCGCTGCCACCGGGTCTACCAACATTGGTGTGTCGCACTTAGCCGTGTGCATCGCTCGGGCCTGTGGCTCCAAGCGGCCGCGCTGAGCGACCTCACACGGAGGTGACTCATGAAGGCGCTATGCTGGCACGGCACCGGTGACGTTCGGGTGGACACGGTTCCCGACCCGCGGATTGAGGACCCCGGCGACATCATCGTGAAGATCACCTCGACCGCCATCTGCGGATCGGACCTGCACCTCTATGACGGGTTCATGCCCACGATGGAGGCCGGCGACGTGCTCGGGCACGAGCCGATGGGCATCGTCGAGGAAATTGGCTCGGCCGTCACCAAGTTTAAGAAGGGCGACCGCGTGGTCGTTCCGTTCACCATCTCCTGTGGCCAGTGCTTCTTCTGCCAGCGGACCGAGTTCTCGCTGTGCGACGTGAGCAATCGCAACGCCAAGATCGCTCGTAAGGTGATGGGGCAGAGCCCGGCCGGGCTGTTCGGGTACTCGCACATGCTCGGGGCCTACCCCGGCGGGCAGGCCCAGTACCTGCGGGTGCCCTATGCCGACGTTGGGCCGATCAAAATCGAGAGCGGCCTGCCCGACGAGCAGGTTCTGTTCCTTTCGGACATCTTTCCCACCGGGTACATGGCGGCCGAGAACACCCAACTGGAGAAGGGGGACACGGTGGCCGTGTGGGGGTGCGGCCCCGTCGCGCAGTTCACGATCCAGAGCTTGTGGATGCTCGGGGCCGGCCGCGTGATCGCGATCGACACGGT
>JAQGHK010000544.1 GCA_028288875.1 Phycisphaerales bacterium
ATCCATCTGCCCCACCGCCCGACCGAGGCGAGCGCCGATTTCGGCTGTCTGCGGCTGGCCATCGGTGCTGCTGGCCAGATCGCGCGTGTTGCGGCCAGTCAGTTCCTGGCCGGTGGTGAGCAGGCGCGGCTCGGGCGGCTTGGCGTCGGGCTTGCGATTGGCGTCGGTCGTCAATTGCGTGACGACTTTCGGATCGGCGGCTTTGAGTTTGTCCGGACCTTGCAGCGTGAGGCTATCCAGATTGTGGCCCGATTGCCGGCGGACCAGCCCAGCGATCTGTTCCTGCAACTCGGCCAGCTTCTCCCGCAGGCGGGCGAGCTCGCGCTTCTGCGCTTCCTTCAATTGGCCGAGCACCTGCTCCAGCCCGAGCTCCACCTGCTTCTGCGTCTGCTGCGCGTTGGCCTGCTGATTCTCTGCCGTCTGGCGCGAGGCGCGCTTTTGATCGGGCGACACTTTCGATTGCTCGCCCTGCTTGGCGGCGGCGGCCATCGCTTCCGACGCGCTCGGATCGCTGCGCTTCATCTGCTCGGCCTGCTTGGCCATCGCATCGAGCGCTTTCTGCGTGCGGTCGGCGAGCTTCGCCTGCCGCTCGGCGACGGCGTCAAGCTTGGCGTGTTGATCGGCGGGCAGGTTTTCGGGCTTCTTGCCGAGGTTCGTCTTGGCGAAATCTTCGTTCGCTTGGCGGAGCTGCTTTTGCTCATTGAGGATCGCGGTGATTTCGTTGGTGCTGCCCTGCAGGCTGCCGACGGAATCAAGCTTGGCGAGCGCGTGATCGAGCTGGCCGAGGGCTTTCGTCTGGTCGGCCTTTGCGGCATCCAGATCGGCTGCACGCGGCTCAGCGGCTTTGTCTTTCTGGCCCGCGTTGGTCAGATCCTGCGCGGCGTTCTTCATCGGCCCTTCGCCGGCCTTGGTGAGCGTGTCGCGCACGTCGGTGGCCGTGGTCTTCAAGTCGTCGGCCGTCGAGCGATTTTCGTCCAGCCGATCGAGCGACTGCTGCACACGATCGCCAAGCTGCTTGGCCGATGACGCGGCCGTGGCTTGCTGCTGCGTGATGCGCTGCGCGACGGATTGATCGCCGGCGTCCAGCTGCGGCTTGTCCTTCGTGTCCTTGGCCAGTTGCTCCGTGTCCTGCTTGGCCCGCTGTTGCGTGGTGCGGAGCAGGCTGGCCTGTGTTTTGACGCCGCGCAGCTCATCGGTGACGCGGGCGGCGAGTTCGTCCTGGGAGACGATCGAAATCCGCAGCTTCGGCGTGCTGACGGGCTCGTGGCGTTTGCCGTTGAGATCGTAATTGTCGCGGGCGACCAGCGAATATTCGACGACGTCGCCGGCCACCAGCTGCAGCGGCGTCAGATCCCATTTGTAGTTCAGGCGGAACCGTACGCGATCCGGCGAGGCGTCGATCGCCTGCCAGGCCGTTGCTTCCTTCGGCTTGCCTGCGTCGATCAGTGGCAGCTCCCACGATTTCGGCGACGGCTGCAGGCGATTGACCACCAGCTTCACCTCGGCCACGCCGCAATCGTCTTCGGCGACGGCCTGCATGGGCACGAACGCAGTTGCCGTGCGCTCGTCGCTGCGGCGCGGGTTTTCGAGTTGGATCGAGAGGTTCGTGTCCGGGCGGACAACCAATTCGTATTCTTCGATGGCAGTGTTGCTGAAACCATCAGCGTCACTGGCGCGGACGCGGAAGCGGCGAGAGGTGCTGGCCGTGAATGAGGCAATGGCCGTCGTATCACTCGGCTTTGCCCACGTGGGAATCGCCGTTGGCTGCGTCGTGGGCTGGGTGGCCGGCTGATTGCCGACGGCTTCCAGTACGGGATCGGCGGTGCCGAGCGGCTTGTTGAATTTGATCTCGATGGCCACGCCGCTGCCCTCGGCGGCGACGGCGGGCGCGTTGGACAAATCCTGCATCTGCATCGGGCGGCCGATGGCGTAGGGGGGTGGCGTGATGCGGGCGGTGATGCCGCGGATGGCGAGGCGCTGCACGATGGCGATCGGCGTTAGGTCCTGCCGATCGTCGCCGGCCTCGATCCAGGCATGCAGCGTGCCGCCGGTCTGGCCGGGGTCGAGGCGGGCATCGAGCGAGGAGGCGAACGCAGCGCTGTCGCCGCGGGCCATGAACATCTGCTGCACCGGGCCGCCGTCGATCTGGTAGTAGAGGATCGGCTTGATCGACGGGCGGTCGCCGCGGGCGAGATTCATCGCGACATTGATCTTCTGCCCCACCGCCACGCGCTGCGGCATGCCGCCGGTGATATCGATCTGCACGCGCTTCGGCCAGGCCCGGGCGCTAAACGGCGTGACCAGGCGCGAAGCGATGATGCCGAGCGTGCTGCGGTCCAGCAGCGTGGTAGACGCGACTAACACAACGAAGAATGCGAGGGCCGCCGAGCCGACGGAAAGGATCGCCGGCTTGGCCACGACGGCGTCGGCCAGATTCACTTGGCCGGCGATGCGGGTGGCCTGTTCGATCGTCCGCTGCTGCAGCACAGCACTACCGGGATTGCCGCCGTCGATGAAGTTGATTGTGGAGCGAAGGCGATCTTCGAATTGCGGGAAAGCGCGCTCGAGACGACCGGCGATATCTGATCGTGACACCGCCGCCGTCGCCGGGCGGGCAATGTAGCGATAGACGCACCAGCCGAACGCGCCAAACGACGCCAGGATCAGCAGCACCCGCGGCCAAGCGTATAGGTTCAGCAAATAGTCGATGCCGACGACGATCAGAAGCAGGCCAACCGCCGCCGCCAGCGCGATGCCGACGCCGTACGCCACGCTCAGCCGACGGGCCCGCGTGCGGACGCTATCGATCGATTCGATCAAGGCGGTTGGCGGCATACGGCAATCCTCAGACCGTCATTCTTAAACCATCCCAAACCACTTCCGGGCGATCCACTCGCTCGTCAGCACGATCACGAACATCAGCAGGGCCAGCGGTGCGTTCCACACCGGCTGATTGCTGATGACTGGTACGCGGCGTTCGGCACTGGCGATGAGCGGCAATTGCTTGGCCGCGTCGGTCAGTTCGATCAGCTTCCCGCCCGTTTCACTGGCAAGCCGCGCCAAAGCGACGCGATCCACCTGCGGCGTACTCAATTCCAACTTCGGCACGGCGATTTCGATCGGCAAGGTCAGATCGTCTACCCCCGGCACCGGACCGGCCAATTTTACCGTAAATTTACCCAGCCGGTCAGCAGAAAAACTCGCCAGGTACGTGTCGCCGGGCTCCTGGCGAACCAGGGTTTCCAGGCGCGTGGTCGTGCCATCGCTGCTGACGATTTGGACGCGCAGCTGCGGCGGAAGTTGCGTCTGAAGTTGCGGATCAATCACCCGCAGTGTCAGTCGCACCTGCTGGCCCAGATCCGTCACGGGTTTCTGACTAACCAGTGTCATTCGGCGTTCACCCAGCTTGCGACCGCGGGCAAGATAGCGGAGCTGCTGGACCCAGAAGGTGTCAAACACGCTTTCGCCGGTGTAGTAGCGCCAGCGCCATGAATCATCGACGGCGAGGAACGCCGTGCGGCCCGCGCCGTAGCGTCCGGCGACGAGGATTGGTGCGAGGCGGCCGTCGGGGCCGAGGTCGGTCGGGTGCTCGGCGAAGACTTCGCCGACGCCGGGCTTGGCCATCACGTTGCGGCTGTACCAGAACAGCGGCTGCCACGTCTGCTTGAGGAACGTTTCGTTCTCCGCCTTATCCGGCAGAAAGCGGAACAGCCCGCTGTCCAGGCCGGCCTTTGTGACGCGCGGGCGGAAGCCTTCGGCCAGCGTGCCACCATTCGTGCCCCAATCTTCGCTGGCGCTTTTGGTGACGTCAACGGGCAGCACGGCCTCGATTGGCGTGCCCTTCCACGCCGCCGGCGAGAACAGCGGGCCGGCCACCATGGCGAAGCCGCCGGCGCGACGGCCGACAAAATCAGCGATGAGCTGCGTCTGGTTGTCCGACAGTTCGCGCGGATCGACATCGCCGATCAGCACCACGTCGTACTGCAGCATCTCCTCGGCCGTCTCGGGGAAGCGGGTGATCGGCTTGTCGCCCTCCTGCCGGAACGACGCCTCGGCCGACAGCAGCAGGCAGCTGACGTCGATCGTCTTGTCGCGAATCATCTCGTTCTTGAGATAGCGATAATCCCACCGCGGGTAGCCGTCGACGTAAAGGATGTTGATCTTCGCATCGAGCACGGAAAGCTGAATCTCGCGGGCGTTGTCTTCGGTATTGATTTCACCCGCCCGCGGCTCCGCCTCGACGATCAGGCTGAGGCTGCCGGGCTCGGCAGGCGTGAAGAGCAGTTCCACTTCGCCGGGCGCGTCGCCGGCGGGCGTGAAAGTCGCTTCGATCGGCCGGCCCTCGGGGGTGAGCATCACCTTGCCGGTTTTCTTGTCTTTCAGGCGAACGACTACCGGCGCGGCCGAGGGCCCGGTGACGCGGACGGTCGCCTTGATGTTCGCGATCTCCTTGGCGAACACGGCGTCTTCCACGCTGACCTGCTGCAGTTCAATATTCCGCGGCGGCTGGTCCGAGCCGACGGGGATCGCGAACACCGGCGTGCCAAAATCTTTCACTTCATCGATCGCCGCCGCCAACGATTGCTGCGGCATGTCGCGGCCATCGGTCAACCCCACCACGCCCGCCAGGCGACGGCCCTGCAGATCGCGCAGGATCGTGCGAACCGATGTGGCCACCTGCGTATTCTGGCCGAGCGGTTCGATCGTGGGCGACGGCTGCGTCGTAGACGTCGCGACGGCCGATGCGTCGGCATCGAAGCGATAGAACTTCAGTTCGTGTTTCTTGGCCAATTCTTTGACGACGGCTGCGTCTTTGTCGCTCAGCAGCTTGGTGACCGCGGCGAGGCGTGTTTCAAGTTGATCGCCGGCGGTTGGCACGTCGGCCACGCGCATCGAGAGCGAATCGTCGATGGCGATCGCCAGCACAGAAGGTTCGATGCGCGATTGCGTGAGCGTCACTGTCGGCCGATTCAGCAGTGCCAGCACCAGGCCGATGAGCATCAGGCGGAACGACGCGAGAATCACCCGCGGCCACCGGCCCCGGCCATCTCGCCGATAGACGTAAAACACCAGCGCGATGCCGAGGACGACGAGTGCGAAGTTCCAAACCGCCGTCCCACCGCCGGGCCATTGCGGATTGAACGCGAGCGAGAAATCCCCTTCGCGGGCAAGGAAGCCGCGATCAAGGCCGAGGAGAATTTCGATCAGACGGTTCATGTCTTTTTGTGATGCCCGAACCGCATGGCGAGGAAACACTCCACGCCGAGCAAGGTGAGAACGATGGTCATGAGCGACCAGCCGAAATCGCGGCCGGTGTCGGCGACGGCGGAAATATCGGGGAGATCGGCCCCTTCGAACTCCACGGCCGCGTTGCCGAGCGCCTGGCGGATGGCGTCATCACTGACCGGCCGAATGTCGGCCTCGGCGGCGGGCGGGTTCACGCTGATCGGCACGCTGCCGTTGCGGCCGCTGAGCGTGAAGACGCCGGGGTGATCCAAAATCGCGGACTCGTAAACAAGCGTGCCATCGGGCCGATTGGCTTGCTGCAGCGGCGTGTCGACGTTCGTGGCCGGGTCGCGCAGGCTCGGCGTGCCGGTGAGTTTGTACGCCGGCGGCAGCTGCAGCCGCTGGCCGACGTCGAGGTTCATCCAGCGTTCGCTACCGGCCACCGTACCGGCGAGGATTTCGTGCATGAGCGCCACATACGCCGGCTTGGCGGGGAAATCGTTCCACTCTGCATCGGCACTGCTGGCGAAGAACACCACCCGGCCGTCGCCGAGCGATTGCAGCGTGACGGCCGGATCGCCGCTGGCCTGATACTTCAGTACCGCGTGCGACTTGGTTTCGGCTTTAGGCGACACCTGCCAGTAGGTGAACGACTGGGCGGTGTCGAGGCCGGATTTTTCGAGGTTCGCGAACGCGGCCAGCAGCGGATCGTTATTGCCAGATGGATTGAACGCGAAGGTGTAACCCGGGCCGCTCTGCCGCTGCGTGAGCGGGCCGGGCAGCAGGCCGCGTGGGACAAGGGCGGCGTTGTAGCTGTCGCGCTGCACCTGGCCGCCGGTGAACCAAACGAGCGTGCCGCCTTGCTTCACGTAAATGGCGAGCGCGTCGGCGATGGCCGGGGCGATCTGCGCGACGTCGGCGAAGAGGACGGCCCGGTAATCGCCGAGCGATTTGCCGCCGAGTTCGATATCGCTGATGCGCTCGGCCTTGATGTAGCTGTCGCTGGCCGCGCCGGCGTCGCCGCTGAGTTTGGGCGGCGAGAGTGCCAGTTCGAGGAATGCCCCGCTGCCGTCGAGTTCGGTCGCGCCGCGCCGGCCTTCAACGATGAGAATCTTCATCTCGGCCGCGACGTCGAGCGTGCGCTGCCGGACGTTATCGATCGGCAGCCGATCCTCGGCCGACAGCTTCGCGGTCAGCACCGTCGGGCCGCCGGTGCGGATCTGCGCGTTGCTCTGCGTCTGCTGCGGCGTATTCGCGTCGAGCGTCAGCGCCGATCCGCCGGGCAGGCTTTCGCCGCCCAAAGTCCAGAGAAGGGACGATTCCACGCTTGCGCCGAACGCCTTGGCAGAGGCCGCAAAGTCATTTGCGAAACGGGTTCGCACCAAATTCGTTGTCGGCCAAACGTCCAAGACGGCGGCGTTCGTCGCGCCCGGGACGGACAGATTGAAATGCCGGATGCGATACGCGGCCGCGAGCTTCGGGCCGAGTTGTTCGAGCGCGGCGGCGTCGTCGCCGCGCCAGGCGGACGCCGTGCTGTCGCTCAGCAGGTCGAGGAACTTGACCGGCTGCTCGCTATGCGTTTCGGCGGTGCGGCGGGCGAGATCGAGCGCGGCCGCGAGATCAGTCCCACTGGCCGATTGCGGAACGCGATCGATCGCCGCGCTCGCCGCTGACAGGTCGTACGTCGGCTCGGCCAACACGGCGGCGGCGGGCTTGGCGGCGGTGATCAGCATCACGCTGTCGCCGCCGGCGCTCATCTGTTCGATCAATCGCTTGGCGACTTTTTTCGCCTGATCCAAATTCGTTTTGGCATTCGGGCGTTCGCTCTCGTACGCCATCGAATAGCTGTTATCGAGCACGATCACGTGCAGGCTGGCGCTTCGGCCGGCCAAGCGGGCGAGGCTGGTGCTGTCGCAACCCGTTGGGCGCGCGAGGGCCAAGCCCATGAGGCCAATCACCAGGCATCGGACGGCCAGTAGCAGCCATTGCTCAAACCGAAGCCGCCGGCGATTTTTCTTCATGGCCGCCAGCAGAAACTGCATGGCCGCCCATTCGATCGTTTTGTAGCGCCGACGATTGAGCAGGTGAATGGCGATCGGAATGCCGACGGCCAGAATACCTGCGACCGCGAACCATGGCGCGAAGAACATCATGCCGCCCGCCCCGCCGCATCTACGGCGGCGACGAAGGCACGCAGCTTCTGGGCGTCCAGCTTTCCGTTCGTGCGAACGCCGCTGCAGATGTCGACGCCGAAGGGTTTTACCTTGGCGATCGCTTCGCCCACATTGCCCGCATTCAGGCCGCCAGCGAGGTAGACGGGGATGCTGACGCTCTCCACGATTCGCCGGCTGATGCCCCAGTCGTGCACCCGGCCGGTGCCGCCGAGTTCTTTGACGGCCAGCGACGTGTTGCCGCTGTCCAGAAGAATCGCATCGACGTGCTCGGCGGCGGCGATGGCGTCATCCAGGCTGTCGTGGTTGCGGACGTGGATCACCTGCACCAGGCTGATGCCGGGCAGCTCCTTGCGGAGCTTTTCGTACGCGCTGACCGGAATCCAGTCGACCAGTTGCAGCGACGTCGTGCGGCAGCGGCGGTGCTGGGCGATCAACTCGTCGGCATTCACCAGACTGGTCAGCAAAAACGACGAAACCCCCGGCGGCGTCCGCTTGGCAACGCGGCCGATGATCGCTTCTTCGATCGCGCCGGGGCCGCTGGGCATCGCGCTCACCAGGCCGAGCACATCTGCCCCGGCCGACACGGCCAGCGCGGCTTCGGCCTCGTTGGCAATGCAGCAGATTTTGATGCGCGTTCGGCTCATCGCGTGGCGGCGCTCCGGTCGGCCAGGAACTGGCTCAGGCTGACGTCCAGCGGTTCGGCGGTGTTGAATTGGCGCAGGTCAATGTTCATGCCACGGCAAAGCTTTTTCAGGCCTTCGTTGAACAAACGAAATTGCTCGAGATAACCCTCGCGCAATGCCCGCGGCTCGGTTATCAATTGGCCAGCTTCTTCCAGGCCTTTGAACAGCGTGACGTCTTCGAACGGGAACTCGATCTCCTGCGGATCGAGAATCTGCATCACGATCACTTCGTGCTTCTTGTACCGAAGGTGGCGCATGCCCTTCTTGATCGTTTCCAGATCATCAAATGCGTCCGTCAGCAGCGCGATCACGCTGCGGTGCGTCACCTTCTCCGCGATCTGGTCCAATACCCGGCCGATGCCGGTCTTGTTCCACTTCGGCACCTGCTGCAGCTCACTGGCGACCAGCTTCCACTGCGTCGGCGCGCTGCTGGGTTTGAAGTAGCGAGAAAGCTGCTGATCAAAGATGGCGAGGCCAACGCTGTCGGCCTGATGGACAGCGAGATAGGAAAGGCTGGCGGCCAGCGCGGTGGCGTGGTCGTATTTGGTCCAGACGCCGCCATCGACGGTGACGCTGCCGAAGCCCATGGATTCGCTGGCGTCGACCACCAGGATCAGCTGCAGGTTCGTTTCCTGCTGGTATTGCTTGAGATAAACCTTGTCGGCCCGGGCTAGGACCTTCCAGTCGACGTGGCGGATGTCGTCGCCGGCGGTGTACGGGCGGTGCTGAGCGAACTCGACCGACACGCCTTGGTACGGCGAGCGGTGGCCGCCGGTCATGACGCCTTCGACGATCAGGCGGGCCCGCAGTTCGAGCGACGAAATCTTCGCCAGCGTGCGCGGGTCAAGGTAGCGGCGATAGTCGGCCAGAGATTCGGCCATGCGTTCGTGCGTGAGATACGACCGTCACACCGAAAGGCGAAGACCATGGCCACTGAAGTGGCCATGCCGGGGTCGCGCGACAGCGCGACCTATTCAGTCATCGTGCCGCGGATGGAGATGATCGACAGGACGATCGCGATCACCGTCGCCACCACGCCGTACAGGGCGATCTTCATATCGCCGCCGGCGCGGAGGCCTTCGGTCAGGGCCACGGGACAGCCCATCCAGAACAAGCTCGCGAGCACGCCCGTGGCCGTGCGCATGCCGCTCTTAGACTCATAGTGATTGATGACGTGATCGGAAGATTCGTACTTTTCCATGTCTGGCTCGGATTCTAATCGATTCAAAGTCTGCTGTCAGTCTCAGATCGCCTGTCTCAGGCGGCCGGAGCGTCTTTCAGCATTTTCGACGTCTGGGCGTCCATCGCGTCGTATTGTTGCCGCGGGATATGGTCCATCAGCTTTTTGATGATCGTATCACTGCGGATGCCCTCGGCCTCGGCGTTGAAATTGGTCACGATGCGGTGCCGCAACACGGGGATGGCCACCTGGCGAATGTCCTCGGTGCTGACGTGATACCGCCCTTTCAGCAGCGCCCGGGCCTTGCCGGCCATGATCAGGTACTGGCTGGCCCGGGGGCCGGCGCCCCAGCCGACGAATTCTTCGACGAAATCGGGCACCTTGCCCTCGCCGCGACGCGTCAGGCGGGTGAACTGCAGGGCATACCGAATCACATGATCGGCCACCGGCACCCGGCGGACGATGTCCTGTAGCTGCTGCACGTCGTCGCCGCTGAGGATGTGCGACAATTCGACCTTCCGGTTCTGCGTCGTCTGCCGGACGATCTGGAACTCTTCGTCCTCGGTCGGGTAGCCGACGTGGATGTTGAACATGAACCGGTCGAGCTGGGCTTCGGGCAGCGGATAGGTGCCTTCCTGCTCGATCGGATTCTGCGTCGCCAGCACGAAAAACGGCTGCGGCAGCCGGTGCAGCTTGCCGCCGGCCGTAACCTGATGCTCCTGCATGGCTTCCAGCAGCGCGGCCTGCGTCTTGGGCGGCGTACGGTTGATTTCGTCCGCCAGAATCACGTTGGCAAAGATCGGGCCTTTAACGAAGCGTAACGATCGGCTGCCTGTGGTTTTATCTTCTTCGATAACCTCGGTGCCGGTGATGTCGCTGGGCATCAGGTCGGGCGTGAATTGAATGCGGGAAAAGCCCAGGCCCAGCGTCTTGGCGAGCGTCGAAATGAGCAGCGTCTTCGCCAGCCCCGGCACGCCCATCAGCAGCACGTGGCCGCGGCAGAACAGGGCAATCAGAAGCTCTTCAATGACCTGCTCTTGCCCGACGATCACCTTGCCGAGCTCGGCCCGGAGATCGTGGTAGGCCTTCTGCAGCTTTTCGACGGCGGCCAATTCATCGGCGGCCAGATCAGTGCCAGTTGCGGGGACGACGCCGAGTTGCGATTCGCTCAAACACGCTCCGGGTAAACGACGCCCGATGGTATCACGGCCGGGCGGCCGGACCAACGCTCACGTCTAAACACGCCGACACTTGCGTATCATTTCAGAATGCCTGAATTGCCGGAAGTCGAAACGGTCGTCCGTACTCTGCTGCCGCACGTGAAAGGGCGGCGCGTGGTGGCGGTCGTTCATTTGAGGTCGGACATGCTGCGGCCGGCGGGGTTTGGGTTTATTGATGCGATTAACGGAAGGCTGCTGGCGGGCGTGGAGCGACGGGCGAAGCGGATTGTCTTCACCCTCGATAGCGGCGAACGCTTTTACATCCATCTGGGCATGACGGGGCGACTAACGATTGAGGACCCGGCCGCCCCGGTGGCGACGCATACGCATCTGATCATCAACCTCAATCACGGCCGGCAATTGCGGCTGTCGGACCCGCGGCGGTTTGGCGAAATCGTCTGGATGGGCACCGCCGACCACGGCAAGCTCGGGCCAGAACCCTTGACGCTGCGGCCCGATGTTTTGTTGGCAAGGCTGACCCAGACCAAGCGGGCGATCAAAAGTGCCCTGCTTGACCAAAACATGATCGCCGGCATCGGCAATATTTACGCGGACGAAGCGTTACACCGTGCGGGCGTGCACCCTGAACGGCTTGGGGAGACGCTGACCGCCGCGGAGGCGGGTCGACTCAACCGGGCCATCAAGGGCGTGCTTCGCCGGGCGATCCGGGCCGGCGGTAGCAGCATTCGCGACTACGTGAACGCCGACGGCGCACGCGGCGGGTTTCAGGCATCGCATCGGGTGTATGACCGGGAAGGCAAGCCGTGCCGGAACTGCCGGGGCGAGATCGTACGGATCACCCTCGGCGGGAGATCGACGTACTTCTGCCCGAAATGTCAGGGATAATGCGAACCTAGATCGCGATCAGAGGGCTGCGAGGGGCCGGGCAACGGTGACGGTCCAGTAGGCGATGCTGCCGAAGACGACGGCGTTATAAATGGTCGTCAGCACGAGACCGATGATGCTGACGACGCGTGGCCAGCCGGCGGTGCGAAGGTTGGCGACCACCGCCGCGATGGCGACCAGCAGGCCCACGACCGGTGCCCAGCTAAAAGCCAGTCCGGCGATGGCGAGGAAGCGTTTAGGGAACGAAAAATAGGCGTGAACGCGGTTATTGACGGTGGCCGGGGAGGCGCCTTTGAAATCGCTGGGATCGCAGTCGGCTTGCAGTTCGGCGTTGCATTCACTGCAGCGGACCCAATGGCTGGACCAGCCCCACATGGGAACGCGTTCGCTGACGCGAATGGTCTCGCGCAAATTATAAGCGGTGCCGCGAACGGCGGCGGCGTGGCACTTGGGGCAGTCGAAAACGACCGACACCCGGTGCTCTTCAATACGTGGCAGCGATGCGAGCAGCGTCATAGCGATATGTCCCGCCCGAAACCGGGTGGTCGACTCGCCCCCGCGTCGACACCCAAAGTCTGCCAAAACCCATGGGACATTGCAAGGATTATGTCACTCGTATTAGTCATGCCGAAAGTGCCCATTTCATCCCATTGCGTCCAATAACCCGTTTTCCGGCCATTCCCGTGGGCCCCGCCTTAACTTCCATCGATCAATAGGCCGATAGAAACCCGGCCGGTGACCACCAAACCGGCAAAACATGAGCAATAACGCCGCCGACACGTACTTACGCACCAAGGTGCTGACCGCCACGCCGGAACAGCTTCAGATGATGCTGTACGACGGGGCCATCCGCTTTGCCGAACAGGCGGGCCTTGCCATCGGAGTGAAAGACTTTGAAAAAAGTCACGACCTGCTCAGCCGCGCCCAGAAAATCGTCTTGGAAATGCAGTGCGGCCTGAAGCGCAGCGTTTCCCCGGATCTGTGCGATAAGCTCTCCGCCCTCTACACCTTCGTGCACCGCCGGCTCGTGGAAGCCAATACGAAGCACGAACTCCCCCTGCTCGAGGAAGCCCTGCAGATCCTCCGCTACCAGCGTGAAACCTGGGCGATGCTGATGCAGAAGCTGGCCCAAGGCAAAGCCGCCAAAATGGCGATGAAACTGGACATGCCCGCGCCAGATGCGCGGATGGAAGCCAGCATTTCGCTTCGCGGCTAAGAATCGAACCGCCAAGACGCCAAGAGCGCCAAGGAAGAGAAGATGATTCTCTTCCTTGGCGCTCTTGGCGTCTTGGCGGTTA
>JAQGHK010000566.1 GCA_028288875.1 Phycisphaerales bacterium
GTCAAAGATTTCCGTGCGGCGGTCGCTGACAGTTCGTTCGATCCGCACGCGTTCGATGCATATGCCACATTCCTGCCGAAGCTGCTAAAGCCGGCCGCCGCGCCGTCGCTGGCCGATCTCCGGCGATATCCGGACCTGGCCCAAACCATGCTGCCGCGCACGGCCGGCTCGATCGAAGCGACGGCCGCCATCTTCCCAGCGATCGATCCAAAGACGCCGGCGGAAGTCGGCTTGTTGGTGAACTCTGTCCGCTCCGCGCTCCACGGCATCGACTGCGTGATCCTCACCGGCACCGCAGTCCTCGGGCATGACACCCGCTCGGCCGTCTCGCGCGATGCGCCGCGCGTGGCGATCACTGCGCTCGTCGCCGTCACACTGTTCCTGCTCTGGCACCTGCGCTCGCTGCCGCTGGCGCTGTTGACGATCCTGCCAACGATGTTCAGCTTCGCGTGCGTGCTGATCGCGATGCGCGTGTTCGGCTTCGGCATTAATGCAGTCAATCTGGTCATGTTCCCGCTCCTGCTGGGGGTAACGGTGGACTACGGCATCTTTGCGACTGACGTCCTCCGGCCGAGCTCGAAAGACCGGGCGACAGAACGCTTCCTCGCCGCGACGACGGCGCTACTGGCCTGCGTGGCGACGACGCTCATCGGCTTCGGCTCGCTGGTCACGGTGGCCGTACCGGCGGTACGCTCGCTGGGATGGCTGATCAACATCGGGCTGGCAAGTTGCCTGGCGGCGGCGATCCTCATCCTCTGGCCGGCGGTCATTCGTCTCGCGGAAAAGCGGGGGCGACTGTGAAGGTGTTGTCTCTGTTTGGCTTGGCACTGCTCAGTGGCTGCGCGATGGCGCCGAGTGAGCGCCTCAGCTTTCCGTCGTCCACCTCCGTCACTGAGAATGATCGCCGGTTGAACTACGACATGGATGGCGATCGCAAGCCGGATTTCGCGACCCTCGCCGGTCCCGATGGCCGAATCGATCGCTTGGAATATGACGATAATGAGGACGGCACGCCGGATCGAATTTATCGCTTAAGCGACTACGCGGACGACGATGTGCCGCACGTGATCATCCTGCTGGATTCGATTCCGTATTCCCTGCTGGCCGAGCGGTATGCGGGCGGTGACTTTCGATTTTTTGATCCGCCTCAGAAGATGATCGCCCCGTTCCCCTCGCTGACCGAGGTCTGCTACAGCGACATCCTGCAGGCCCCGCCGCTGCAGACGGTAATCGACACGCAGTACGACCCACGTATTCGCGAGCATCGCAGCGATATCTGGAAGCGCGCCGTCGATCACTACCAGCAGCCATGGGAGCGGCGGTGTGACTACGCTGCCAGTTACGCTGAAGGCGGCCTGAGCTTTCTGGATCCGAAGAGTTGGTGCGCCGCCGAGATGAGCCGGGCGAAGCGGGCAATCGATGCATCGCCGCGTAGGACGACGATCGTGTACATCGCCAGTGCGGCGTCGTACGTCTGCAAGGAAGGCCGCGCCGGCGCGAACGCGGTGCTGGATGACGCGAAGCAGCTTTGCCTGCAGTTGCTGTACGAGCGGCACGGCGCGATCAAGATTTCCATGATGGCCGATCACGGGCACAACCTGATGCCGTCGAAGAACGTCATCCTGGACGACTGGCTGAAGGCCGACGGCTTTCATGTGACCGACGTCGCCACGACGCCCGACGACGTGGTCATCAGTATCAACGGCCTGGTCACCAATGCCCTGCTGCAGACGGGCAAGCCGGAGGCAGTTGCTAAATCGCTGTGTCAGCACGAGCCGATCGAACTGGCCATGTACATGAGCGGCGACCGCGTGATCGTCCGCAGCGCGGCCGGGTCGGCGGCGATTGACATGAAGGACGGCCGGTTCCGCTACGTGCCGATCGATGCCGACGTGCTGAACTATGCCGAGGTCGTGAAAACCTTGCCGGCGGGTGACGGCGGCTTTGCCGATGAGAAAACGTGGTACGCCGTCACCGCTGATCACAACTGGCCGGCCGCGCCGCCGCGGCTGTGGGCGGCGTTTCATCGGCAGTTCGTCACGCCGCCGAGCGTGATGCTGAGCTTTAAGGACGGCTACTACTGCGGCAAGCCGGAATACGAAAATTTTATCACCATGAAGAGTACGCACGGCGGCCTGAACCAAGTCAACAGCGCAACATTCGTCATGACCATGACCGGCCGAATGCGAGGCCGTTCTGCCAAGGGAATGGTGCTTCCACGCGATGTCATGTCGGTGCTTTGCCCCGGCGCGCCGCTGCAGGTGGTGCGTTGAAGCGACCGTGGTTCGGGGACGTGCATCGCCGCGGCGAAGTCGGGCAGAACCGGTACGCGCTGACGTTTGACGACGGGCCGCTGCCAGGGGCGACGGATCGAATTCTGGATCACATGAAAGCATTGGATGCTCCTGCGACGTTCTTTG
Source organism: Phycisphaerales bacterium (assembly GCA_028288875.1). Lineage (GTDB taxonomy): Bacteria > Planctomycetota > Phycisphaerae > Tepidisphaerales > Tepidisphaeraceae > RYN-431. The sequence continues at coordinate 2,421 of JAQGHK010000566.1, forward strand.
TCGTCGGCCTGTTCGCCGAGCGTTGGCCCGACCTGGTGCGGCGGATACATGACGAGGGGCATGTCATTGCGAACCACACCTGGGACCATTGGCGCTGGGGCATGTGGTGCCCCCCGGGTTACTGGCGGAAGCAGATCGTGCGGACGGACGACCTGATCGAAAAACTGATCGGCCGACGCCCGGCGATGTTTCGTCCCCCCTACGGCGTGCGGACGCCGGTGAATCACTACATCACGCGCAACAGCGCTCATGCCAACATCATGTGGACGCGCCGCGCGTTCGACGGCATCGCCACGACGGCGGACCGCATCGAGAAACGCCTGCTCGCCACCGCGGCGGATGGCGACGTGCTGGTGTTGCACGACGGTCGCGAGCCCGCGTCGCGGCGAGATGCGTCGCCGACGGTGGACGCCGTGCCCGGTGTTATTGCGGGCTTCCGCTCGCGCGGGCTGCGGCCGGCGCCGCTGCATGAACTGCTGAATCTGTCGGCGTATCAGTGACGGCGGCTGTGCCGTGGCCGTGCAGGTGCGGCAGGTAGCGGAGGATCAAGTGGATCACCACGTACGCCACCGCGCCCAACACCAGGCCGCAGGTGACGCCGCCGATGGTCCATTCCAGCGCCACGCGGCGCAGGCACGCGAGGTAGCCGATCTTCGACGGGCTTAGATCGGCCGGCACATTGAAGTGGCCGTGGACGATCAGGTGGCCGATGGCGATCTGCAGGGCGATCAGGAACGGGCCGATCGGCGGTGTGGAAATGTGGCTGCCGGCGATCACCGCCAGTGGCTGCAGTTTCAAACGTTTCGCGGCGAGCACGCAGAGCACCGTGTGTAAACCGAACAGCGGCAGGTTGCCAATGAAGACGCCGATGGCCGCCGCGCCGGCGAAGCGGCCGCGTTCTTTTGGATCGTTCCGCGCGGCGTGCCACGCCGCCGATGGAT
>JAQGHK010000594.1 GCA_028288875.1 Phycisphaerales bacterium
GATACGCAACATGAAGGCCCGCGCTGCTTGGCAGCGCGGGCCTTTGTCGTGAGTCAGCGGCAGGTGCAGTGGTAGGCCAGCACCTTAGGTTGAATCGGATAAAGGGTCGACGCCGACTGGCCATCTCGCGGCCGCTCGGCGGGCACGCGTTCGGCGAGTTCTATTTCCTGACCGTCGTCCATTGCTGCCAGCGCCGTAATGATCGGTTGACTCGTCTCGAAAGCAGGGGCCTCGGTATCCGGACTTCTCTGGTAGTTCACTGGACTGGTCAATTTCACGCCGAGTACGTTGCACATGACCAGTTGGGTCAGCGGGCCGGCTTCACGCATCCGTGATTCGACGCCCGGCACGTACCTGTGTTCTGTGTAGTTCGGACCAATGGCGTCGCTCCGATACGTGGTCAAAATGATGGTCAGGTCGGTCGCGGTCTGGAACACCATCCAGGCAATTGCGAAGGCCGTGAGCTTCAAGACAAATCGCATGGCCTCATTCCAATCAACGGCGTGTGATGCCTGCGTGGCCCCGATATCGAGCCGGCTGGCGTGGCGGCCGGTCCGGCCGATTCCCCGTCAGCGGTCAGACACGGGCGTTGCAATTTGGTTACGCAGTTTTATGAAATGAAGCACGCCGCGACCGACATTGAGCCCTCCGGAAGGGTTGGTGCGATCGGAATATCCAAAAAAGTATGCAGGCCGCGCTGTCGCGCGGCCTGCCTGTTTTGCTTAGCCTTAGGTAGGTTGTATCAGGATCAGCTGGCTTCGCCGGGCAGCGGGATCGACAGCACGCATTCCATGATTCGGCGGGTGACCAAGTTGCAAGAATTGAGATGATGTTCGGTCGCGATGGCCTGATCCACCTGAATGGTGTTCGTGCCATAAACGTTGGTCGGGTACGCGTGCATCGACCACGCCAGCTCATAGCCGACCTGGGCACACACCGTTACCACCATCACGGCAAGCAGCTTCAATACAAATCGCATGGCTCGCACTCCCCTGAATCTGGCGGTACTGCTTCAATTCGGCCCTGAGATTCGCAGGATCGTAACGGCAGTGCTCGCGTTCGTAATTACACGCGACGCGTGATCGCGTTAACGGAGGAGAGAGATTTTTTTCCAGAGAGCGCAATGAGATTCGTTTTTACGCTCAAAACGCGGGTCTGGGATAATTTATGCGCAAGATTGGTAGGCCACTTCCTGATTTTGGCGGATGGCCGTATCGCGGCCGATCATTGCTCAACACGAAAAAGCTTTGCGCTAAAACGTAAGGTAAGTAGCGATTTTGCGAGTTATCGGCAACCGCGTTAGAGGCGAGGGAGTCAAACGTGGCGTTTTCGCAGGCAGATTTCAATTGATCGAACGATGAGTTCGTCAAACGCATCCACGCGCCCTCGGAAGCAGGCGGCGCGCTCCGTGATGCGGTGTGCGAAACTGACGTTGAACTTTTCCAGGTAGCTGACCGTTTTAAATGCGCTATCGAACTGCCGTAAAAGCCCCCGGAAATAGGCGACGGGCTTTTCATTGCAGCTGACCGTCAGCCGCATTCGCCCGGCGTGATCCGCGAAGGCGTCTAATTCCCGGCGGTCAAACATCAGGTGCACGTACGGCAGATCAATTCGTCCCCATTGGTGCGCACCGAACGGCGAATTCCAGAGTGGCCCGAACGACGCGTACAACACGCCGCCCGGCCGAAGCACGCGGTGCGCCTCGGCCAGCACCGCGGCGGGATCGGAGAAATGCTCGAAGGCGTCGAACGAGTAAATCGCATCCACCGAATCGTCGTCCACGCCCAGTGCGGCAGCGTCGCGAACCAACAGTTCCACACGGGCGGCCGCCTCGGGAACCATCGCGTGATCAGAGAGATCGACGCCGGTGACGCTTGCGCCTTGCTGAGCGAGGTGCATGCCGACTCGGCCGTCGCCGCAGGCGAGTTCGATCAGCCGTTTGCCTTCGACGCTCCCGCCCGCCGCGCGGCGGACTTCGTCCGCGCGCAGCTTCGCTTTGTCCTGCGGGCGTCGACGGTCCCAGCGGAGCGGCTTCTTTTTCGCCAGGGCGTCCGCCTCGGCCAGCATTGCGGGCAGCAGCGCGATAGGCAAAGGTTCGCCCGGCTCGGCCGACTCAAAGGCGTCGCGGGCGGCGTTGGCCTGGCGACGCGAGAGCGATTCCATCGTCCGGAAGATCGACCGTCGGAGCTTCGTGCCGCGTAGGGCAGGGCGATTTTCGCCAAGGTGATACAGCGGACGAATTAGAGCGGTAGCAACGGACATACAGAGTTCTCCCACTTCCCCATTCACTATCGGACGCGTCACACGGTTTTCATGACGTTCCGTGGGAGAAAAATGGGGCACCCCATTTATGTCCGGCGAGGCACTCTTATTAAACCGTGAAGCCGAAGCGATTCTGGAAATCGAGGAAGTCATTGAAGTCGACACTGCCGTTGGCGTCGAAATCGAATTCCACGCGGTAGGGGGCGTCGCCGGGGTGCGTGCCGAAGGCGTTTTGAAGCCCGAGGAAGTCGTTGAAGTCGATCACGCGGTTGCCGTCGCCGTCGCCGAGCAGGCGGTGGAAGGTGAGCATCTGATTCCCGCCGGCGAGGGGATTGTTTGCCGAGTCGCGCACGGCGTTGGCCAGCACCACGACATCGTAAACGCCGTCGGCCAGCGATCGGCCGAAGAAAGTCAGCGTGTAAGTCTTATCATCGCTGGATGCGACCAGCGTAAATGAGACGGCGGAACCGCCGCGATTGGTGACGGTGATGCCGGCGGCATTGAGGGTCACGGCCTCATTAAAACTAATCGAGTACGACGAAACGATCGATCGCTGGGCGGAACCGTCTCCAACAACCGCAGCCGCAACGGTTGGCGCGGGGTCGCCGACATATTTCACATTCGGCGTCGGCAGCACGCCGTCGCCGAGCGCGAAGCTCGGGTGCGGCGGCTGGTTGTAGGCGACATTCTGCCAGGCAATGGCCTCGCGATATTGAACATCGTGCATCAGTGTTGGCATGCGGATCGACGTGGCCGTGGTGGTATTGAAGATATAAAGGCCGTTGCCGTCGACCGCGCGCTCGACGACTTCTTCGCGCCAGTCGCCGAAAATATCGCCGCTGAGCATCGGCGTCGCTTTAGTGGTGTTGTTGGAGTCGACCGGTGACGTCGTAGCGTTGTAGAGATTGAGCAGCGTGCCGGATCTGTTGGTCGACGTGTTCCACTTGGCGATGGTGGTGTCGTCGAGCAGTTCCTGCGAAACATCTCCGTCCCACCAGACGCTGAAGTTCGTCGAACCCTTGCTGCTGCCGGCGATGATCGTGCCGTCGGACTTGTAAACGTTGCTATTCGAACTGTCCCACGATTCGCTGCCGGGGTAGCGCGGGTCGACGTCAAAGCTCACGCCGCGGCCGACGTCTTCGGTGGTGCTGGCGGCGGGGATGAACCAGAGCAGCTTGCCGGTTTTGGCGTCGGTCATCGTGCCGCCGTTGCCTTTGTAGAGGCTGGGCGTCTCGTGAACCATGAACGTTTCCAGGCCGGGATTGCTCGGCACCAGGTCGCCGGTGTGCAGGGCATCGCCGTGGCCCCAGCCGGTGGAATAAAGGCCGACGCCGTTGTCATCGATGGTGGCGGCGCCGTAGACGATTTCGTCTTTTCCGTCGCCGTCGACGTCGGCGATGTTCATGCTGTGGCTGCCCATGTCGCGGTAGGCTGAACCATTCACTGCGGTATTGCTGTCGAACGTCCAGCGGTTGGTCAGCGTGCCGCCGCGCCAATCCCACGCGGCGATGACGGCGCGCGTGTAATACCCGCGCGACATGATGAGCGACGGCCGTTCGCCGTCGAGATAGGCGACGCCCGCGAGGAAGCGATCGACACGATTGCCGTAGCTGTCGCCCCAACTGCTGACCGTGCCGCGAGGCGGGTTGTAGGCGACGGTCGCCATGTTCGCGCCGGTGAGGCCGTTGAAGATCGTGAGGTATTCCGGCCCGCTGAGGATATAGCCGCTGCTGTTGCGGTAATCGGCGGCGGGGCTGTCGCTGTTCATCAGCACGTTGTTGCCGCGGCCATCGACGGTTCCGGGGGCGGTCTTCATCGCGATTTCGGCTCTCCCGTCGCCGTCGAGGTCGTAGACGATGAACTGCGTGTAGTGCGCCCCGGCCCGGATATTTCGGCCCAGATCGATGCGCCAGAGCATCGTACCGTCCATTTTGTAAGCGTCGACGTACACGTTGCCGGTGTAGCCGCTCTGGCTGTTGTCTTTGGAGTTCGACGGGTCCCACTTGACGATCATCTCGTACTCGCCGTCGCCATCCACATCGCCGACGCTGGCGTCATTGGGCGAATACATGCAGACCGTGCCATCCGGCATCGTCAGGTCTGCTGGCTTGTTCAGGGCCATGTACTGAAACTGCTGGGCCGGCGCGTTGGCGGCGAGGGTGAACGGCGTGCTGGCGGCTTGCTCGATGCCGTTAACGACGGGGCGGACGAAATAGCTGTTGGATTTTGTGCCGTCGACACCGGTGTCGGTGAAATTGGTAGTCGTGGTGAGCGCCGCGCGGAGCGTGGCCGTCCCGCCGCTAGTGGAACGATAGAGTTTGAAGCTGATACTCGTCGGATCGTTGGCCAGCAGCCGCCAGCTGACGAAGACCTGGCCAGAACCTTTATTGACGGCGACTAAACCGCGGCCAAGGTTTTCGATTTGCTTCGGAGCCGCCGCGATGGGCGACGTCGTGACGACCTGCGGCGTGGCGATTGCACGTGGCTTCACCGCGGATGCGAACAAACGACGCGATTCCAGCAATTCACACAGTCGCACGGATGACCCTCCCTCGCTTGCTCGTTTTCATCCCGCAACGCGCCGCCAAGCCGACCGGGATCGGCAATTATCTAATTTTCATGGTAATTCACAAGGGAAATAGTGCAAATCAGTTTTTGGGGCAGTTTCAGCCGTTGCGCCGGGTGGTAAACGCATTGGTCGTTTGGCATTTGAACGGCGGGGCGGTTTCTCCTAACATTGTGTTGCTCGACCGGGGCAACCGTTACCCCGCCGCGAGCGACCGGTTTACCGACCGATTTGGAGATCGTTCATGTCCGTAGCGCAAGCTGCAGTATCGCCGTCGAAGGTCAGTGCATCCGCCGATGGGCACGTAGAACGCCAACGGCTTCGCACGATGCTCCTGATCCGCCGGTTCGAAGAGAAAACCTATCAGGAATACACCAAACCCGGCCAAAAGATTGGCGGGTTTTGCCATTTATACAGCGGGCAGGAGGCGATCAGCGTCGGCCTCGCCGCGCTGTTCGATAAGAACCGCGATTACCTGATCAACGGCTACCGCTGCCACGGACATAGCTTGGCGTTGGGCCTCGACCCGCGGGCCGGCTTTGCCGAGCTGTTCGGCAAGTCGACCGGCTGCTCCAAGGGCAAGGGCGGGAGCATGCACTTCTTCCAGGCGAGCGTCGGCAACATGGGCGGCCACGGCATCGTCGGCGGGCAACTCCCGTTGGCGCTCGGGTTTGCTTTCGCTCAAAAACAGAAAAAGACCGGCGGCTTCACCGTCTGCCTGCTCGGCGATGGGGCGATCAACCAAGGCACGCACAACGAATCCCTGAACATGGCCAGCCTGTGGAAGCTGCCCGTGATTTATATGGTCGAAAACAACGGCGTGAGCATGGGTACTGAAGTCGCCCGCCACAGCGCCGAAACCGACTTGGCCAAGCGCGGCCTCGGCTACAACATGCCGACGATGAACGTCGACGGCAACGACGTCGACACCTTCATCAGCGAAGTCGGCGCGGCCGTCGAACGCTGCCGCACCGGCGGCGGGCCAACGTACATCAGCGCCAATACTTTCCGCTTCCGCGGCCACTCGATGTCCGACTCGATGGCCACCTACCGCACAAAAGATCAGCAGGAAAAGGCCCGCAGCCGCGACCCGATCGAACTGTACTTCGAACGCCTGCATAAGAAGGGCATCGTTCAAAAGGAACAGTACGAAGCGATGCAGGAAGAGGTCGCCAACGTGATCGCCGAAGCAGTCGCCCAGGCCGACGCCGACCCGCAGCCGCCGCTGGAAGATCGCTTCAATGACATTTTGGCCGAGACGTATCCGTATCAGCCGGAGTAATCGCGTTGCTGCTGCCGTTTGACGTCTGCTGATTAGATCGGAAGAGCAC
>JAQGHK010000599.1 GCA_028288875.1 Phycisphaerales bacterium
GCTGACGAAACTGGACCCGTCCGTCCGCAGCCTGTCGACCAATGACGCCGGCAAGTTCCTGCGTACGAAGAAGGACGAGATCCTCAGCGAAGCCTTCCTCAACAGCGCCGACGGCACGAAGGCTGCCCTGCTGGCCAAGACCAGCAAGTGGAATCACAAGGGCCAGCCCAAGCACGATCAGCCGATGGCCGGCAAGGTGTGGCAGGGCGAGCCGGAAGTGGATGAATCGACCGGCATCAAGCAGTTGCAGGTTTCGGTCCCGGTGATGGACGGCGACAAGGCCGTCGGCTCGCTGGTGATCGGCCTGAGCCTCACCAAGCTCGAGCAATAAGCCGCCGCGCCGTCGTCCAGTGAATCAAGTCGACTAATTTTGACGGGGATGTACCCATGCTGCGCAAACTAGGCCTTTCGAAGCTGATCCTGCTTCTGGCCATGTCATCGAGCCTGGTCACGGCATTCGTCGCGGGGTTTTATCACCTGCGCATGACGGCCGCGATCAATCGCTTGAGCAATTCGACGACCGAAACTGTCAATCGACTGGATTCGACCTACCAGCTCTTGGAATCGACCGCGCTCGCCCAGAGCAAGATCCAGCAGATCCTGCGCGAGCAGGACGTGGACGAACTGGACAAGCGTGTGGCGGAGTTCGGAAAGTTGAATGCCCGCCTCGCCACGCAGTTTGCGGCGGCCGGCATCACGGATGACGTCAGCCGCAAAGCGTTGGCGACCTGGAATGTCTCGACGAAGAAAGTGATCGACGTCTACCTGCTGGGCAACAACGCCGCAGCGTACGAGACGTGTTCCGGCCAGGTGATGCCGGCGTTCCAGCAGATTCTGGCGGCGGCCACGCGTTCGCACGACGAGGCGAGTGCGGAAATCGCGCATGCCGCGGAAGTGTCCGCCCAGGCGAGCGCCGACACCAAGCGGCAGACCCATGTTGCTCTTTGGGGCGTCGGCGCTGTGCTGCTGACGCTGTTCGCCAGTGCGCTGGTCATTCGCCGATCCGTGCTCAAGACGATCAGCCTGGCACTGGACACGCTGCGCGAAAGCGCGGACCAGATGGCGGCGGCGTCGAACGAAGTATCGGAATCGGCACAGAAGTCGTCGCAGATCGTCAGCGAACAGGTCGACGGCCTGTCCCAGGCGCGGACGGCCATCGATAAGCTCAGCGAATCGACCCGCAGCAACGCCGAGAACACCCAGCAGGCCGCGCAGAACGCCAGCGAAGCCAGCGACATCACCCAGCGCGGCGACCAGATCACCCGCAAGCTGCAGACCAGCATCCGCGATATCGATAAGTCGGCCGGCGAAGTGGTGAAGGTCATCAAAATCATTGAAGAAATCGCCTTCCAGACGAATCTGCTGGCCCTGAACGCCGCCGTGGAAGCGGCGCGGGCGGGCGACGCCGGGCGCGGCTTTGCGGTGGTGGCGGACGAAGTGCGGCAGCTGGCCCTGCGCAGCGCCGCGGCGGCCCGCGAAACCAGTGCCATGATCACCCGCAGCACCGAGATCGCCAACACCGGCGTGGCCGTATCGGCCGACGTGCTGACGAATCTGAACGACGCCAAGACCAGCATCGATCACATCAGCGGCCTGCTGCAGGACGTGAACGCCGCCGCCAGCGGTCAGGCGACCAACGCCGAAGACATCCGCACGACGGTCAAGCAGATCGAACGCAGCGCCAATGAAAGCCAGGAACTCGTCCAAGGCAACGCCGCCGCCGCCGAGGAAATGAGCGCGATGGCCAGTTCGCTCCGCAGCCAGGTGGTGCTGGATATCGAACACGCGATCTTCGGCCGGAGCCGGCAAGCCGCTTAAGTCTGCAATTGCCACAAACAATGAAGAGGCCACGGTGAACGCCGTGGCCTCTTCATTGTTTGGCGTTGGCCAGCGAATTGGGGCAACGCCACTCCTCGCCCCCGGTATTTCTTGTGCATGAAATTGAACTTTTGCAGCGTGCTTGCGGTCATTGGCCTTTGTGCACCGGCCTTGTTGGCCCGGGAATTGTTTGTCGCCCCAAGTGGTGCAGACGGCAATGCGGGGGCAATTGATGCGCCGCTCGCCACGATTGCCCATGCCATTGATCTGGCCCAACCCGACGACACAATCTGGGTGCGCGCCGGTACGTACGCGTTGACTGATACCTTGAAGATCAGCAGCAAAAAGATCGGCGCAGCGGACAAGCCGTTCACGCTGTCAAATTACAAAAACGAAGTCGTCGATCTCGATTTTTCCAAAGAGCCGGATAAGCAGCGCGGCATCGAACTCGACGGCGACTACTGGCACCTCGTCGGCTTGGGCATCACGCGGGCCAAAGACAACGGCATTCATATTTCCGGATCGCACAACACGCTCGAGCGATTGCGCGTTTCCAGGAACGGCGATACCGGCGTGCAAATCTCCGGCAGCACCAGCCGCCAGCCGTCGAACAATTTGATCCTCAACACCGACTCTTTCGAAAACTATGACCCGAGTGCCCATGGCGAAAACGCCGACGGCTTCGCCGCGAAGTTCCGGAACCTCGGCCAAGGCAATGTCTTCCGCGGCTGCCGCGCCTGGCATAATAGCGACGACGGCTGGGACTTCTGGATGGCCGCCCACGGCGTGACGGTGGAAAACTGCTGGGCCTTCGAAAACGGCTACAACTACTTTGGCGACACCAAGTTTCAGGGCGACGGTAATGGCATCAAGCTTGGCCACGACAGCGGCCGGCATGTGGTGAAGAATTGCCTGTTTGTCGGCAACGCTGGCAACGGCGTCGATGTGAACGGCAATGCTTACTCGCGCAAGACGAAATTGCTCGCCGCCGCCACGCAACCCGGTGCCACGCAACCGGCCGGCTCGCCGGAGCACGGCGTGACCGTGAGCGGCGTTGTCTGCATCCGAAATCGGCTACGAAACTTTGTTTTCGATGAGCCGTTTCCGCATCTGCTCCAGAACAATGAGTCCATCGACGGCGGAATGGAAGACGAGATTGATCCTGCTGTGATTTCGAAACACAGTCAGGGAGAAGAAATCATGCTGTTGGCGCCGAAACCAAGCGATTCACCCCGCGGACGAAATGGTGAACTGCCAACTCCCTTCCCCGAATTGAAGTAAGCACCTTTCAAAGCTCAGGTTAAACCGAATATCGACCCCGCCCAAAGTGCCCTATGCCTTGGTTTCGAGCGAGCTTTCACCATTTTTCGATTGACGGCGGGCAATCGGTCCGACAATATATCCGGATGAACGGATGGATGCCGTTCGCCCGAAGTGCGATCTTCCTTTGACCTAAACCCGGAGTTTTGAATGTCCGCCACGCTGAATCCGCCGAAAGCCGCCACTACCGCCACCCCCTTTGAGTTCAAGGTCCGCGACCTGAGCCTGGCCGAGTGGGGCCGTAAGGAATTGATGCTGGCCGAGCAGGAAATGCCGGGCCTGATGAGCTGTCGCGCCGAGTTCGGCGCCAGCAAGCCGCTGAAGGGCCTGAAGATCATCGGTTCGCTTCACATGACGATCCAGACCGGCGTGCTCATTGAGACGCTCGTTGAGCTGGGCGCGGATGTTCGATGGTGCTCGTGCAACATTTTCAGCACGCAGGACCACGCCGCGGCCGCCATCGTCGTCGGCCCCAAGGGCACCGTCGAAAAGCCGGCCGGCATTCCGGTGTTCGCCTGGAAGGGCGAGACGCTGGAAGAATATTGGTGGTGCACCGAGCGCGCCCTCGACTTCGGCAACGGCGAAGGCCCGGATCAGATCGTCGATGACGGCGGCGACGTCACCCTCCTGCTCCACAAGGGCACGGAATTCGAAACCGCCGGCAAAGTGCCCGGCGTCGAGACGACCGACAACAAGGAATACAAGGTCATCCTGCAGCTGCTCGCCAAGACGCTGAAGGAAAGCCCTAAGCGTTGGACCAACGCCGGCATCAAGTGCAAAGGCGTCAGCGAAGAAACCACCACCGGCGTGCACCGTCTGTACGAAATGCAGAAGGCCGGCACGCTGCTGTTCCCGGCCATCAACGTCAATGACTCGGTCACCAAGAGCAAGTTCGACAACCTGTACGGCTGCCGCCACTCGCTGATCGACGGCCTGTTCCGCGCGACCGACGTGATGATGAGCGGCAAGGTCGCCGTCGTCTGCGGTTACGGCGACGTCGGCAAGGGCTGTGCCCAATCGCTGAAGGGCCAAGGCGCCCGCGTGATCGTGACCGAAGTCGATCCGATCTGCGCCCTGCAGGCCGCGATGGAAGGGTACCAGGTCCTGACCCTGGAAGACGCACTGCCGTACGCCGACGTGTTCATCACGACGACCGGCAATTACAAGATCGTCACCGCCGCGCACATGAAGGCGATGAAGGACAAGGCCATCGTCGCGAACATCGGCCACTTCGATACCGAAGTCGACATGGCCGGCCTGGAACTCGGCGAAGAGAAGGGCGACGTCAAGCGCACCAACATCAAGCCGCAGTACGACATGTACACCTTCAAGGAGACGGGCAAGAGCGTTCTGATCCTCGCCGAAGGCCGTCTCATGAACCTCGGCTGCGCCACCGGCCACCCGAGCTTCGTCATGAGCGCCAGCTTCACCAACCAGACGATCGCCCAGATCGAACTGGCCCAGAACCTGGACAAGTACGAAAACGCCGTCTACGTGCTGCCGAAGCACCTGGATGAGAAGGTCGCCCGCCTGCACCTGGACAAGCTCGGCGTGAAGCTCAGCAAGCTCAGCGACGAGCAGGCCAAGTACATCGGCGTGCCGGTCGATGGTCCATACAAGCCGAATCACTATCGCTATTAATCGATAGCAATTTATTGCGATTCAACGGAAGAACCCGGCGCGAGCAATCGCGGCGGGTTTTTCCGTGTATATAGTCCGTTGAAATCGAACTTTACGGGTGCGGGCCCATGGACGCGGACAATCCAGACATCGAATTGCTGTTGACCGAGACTGAGGTGCGCCAAGTCGTGCGCCTGCTGGCCGAAGCGCTAACGCCCGACGACGGGCGGCCGGCTAAGGTCAGGCGGCTCATGGAAGGGCTCTGCACGCTGACTAACGCAGACGCCTGGTTCTGGGTGCGCAGCCGCGTGAACCGCAGTGGCGGGCCGCCGGTGAATATCGATTTTCTCTACGGCGGGCTCGGCGAACGCGAACTGGCAATCTGGGCCGAGCGGTCGCTGGAAGTCCGCGGCGTGCCGCCCGAGCACGTCAAAATGTACGAACTTCTCGCTCAAGGCCGGCACTTCACGGTGGCCCGGCAGGAGTGCGTGACCGATGACGTCTGGCACGTCGGGGAATCAGCGGAGTACATCAAAAAGCTGGGCTTCGACGAATTCATGTACTCCTGGCTGCCGTTGCCGGAATCCACCGGTGATCACCTGCTGAGCGGCTGCTGTCTGCTGCGCCGTCCCGACAAACCGCGGTTCGATCGCCGGGCCGGCCGCATCGCGCACCTGATGTTCGCCGAGTCGCATCCGCTGCATACGGATGATCTGAATGTGACGCTTGTGGACCAGCTTTCGCCCTTAAGCCCGCGCTGCCGGCAGGTTCTGGCGCTCCTCCTGGACGGCAGCAGCGTGAAACAGGCGGCCCAGCGGATGGAA